>JAKZVK010000254.1:0-6245 GCA_047516085.1 Bryobacterales bacterium | reverse complement strand
CACCTGCTTCCGCACGTCAGCGGCGCCGGGAACACGGCTGATCACGGGCAGGATCTCATCGGCCAAGCGGTCGAGCGTCTCGGCGTCATCGCCGAAGATCTTCACCGCCACGTCGGCTTTGACCCCGGAGATCGTCTCGTCCAACCGCATGGCCATGGGTTGGGTGAAGTTGTAGACGATGCCGGGAATCGCTGAAAGCTCCCGTGACATCGCTTCGATCAGGCCCTCTTTATCCGTGGCGGTGGTCCACTCGCCCTGCGGTTTCAGCCCGATGTATACGTCCGCTTCGTAGATGCCCATTGCTTCGGTGGCCAAGTCGGGGCGGCCGGTCTTGGTCACGACACCGGTCACTTCGGGCAGCGATTGCAGTTTGCGCTCGACCTCCAAGCCCATCTCCGTCGATTCGGTCAGAGAAATGCTGGGCAGCTTGAACGTCTGCACAAGCACGGATCCCTCATCGAGCCGCGGCATGAACTCGGTGCCGATGAAGGCCAGCGATCCGAGCGTGACCGTCACTACCGCGGCTCCCAACCCGACGACCACGAATCGGTAGTTGAGCGCGCCTTGCAATATCCGCGCGTAGACGCTTCGAATACGGTCGAGAACGGGTTCGCGCCGCTCGCGAGCGCTGGGCCGAATCAGGAGCCGCGCGGCCGCCGGCACGACCGTCAGCGTGAGCACCAGCGAGCCAAGCAGCGCCGAGCAGACCGTTACCGCCATGGGCCGGTACATGCGGCCTTCCAGACCCTCGAGCGTCAAGATCGGGACATACACCGCGATGATGATTCCGACGCCCATCAGAATCGGCCAGGCGACTTCGTGCGCCGCGCCTCGGATCTCTTCCAGGCTGTAGTGCGCCGTGTCCGCGGGCCGGCTGTGTCGCTCCCGCAAGCGCCGCACGTAGTTCTCGACCATGATCACCGCGCCATCGACAACCATGCCGAAATCCACCGCACCGAGACTCATCAAGTTGGCGGAGATGCCGAACAGTTCCATCCCGAGGAACGCGAACAGCAGAGACAACGGAATGACCGCCGCCACGATGATCGCGCCGCGTACGCCGCCCAGGAACAAGAACAGCACGAGAATCACCAGCAGCCCGCCCTTGAGCAGGTTGTCGCGCACGGTTCGAATCGTGCCGTCGATCACTTCCGATTGATCGTAGAAGGGAACGACGCTGACGCCCTCGGGCAGCGACTGTTTCATCTGCTCGAGCGTCTGCTTGACACGCTCGATCACCGTCTTGCTGTTCTGTCCCTTGAGCATGATAACCATGCCCGAAACGCGCTCGCCCAGGCCGTCGCGCGTGGCGGAGCCTTGCCGCGGCATGTGGCCGATACGGACGTCCGCCACGTCGCGCAGGTAGACCGGCGAGCCCCGATGCGAGTCGAGCAGGATCGATTCGATTTCCCGTTCGTGCTTCACGCGGCCGAGGCCGCGCACCGTGTATTGCTCGGAGGCATGCTCAACGAAACCGGCGCCGAAGTTATCGTTGTTGTCGCGGACACGCTCGAAAACGTCGCGCAACGTCAGGCCGCGGCTCTGCAGGCGATACGGGTCGACCACGATTTCGTACTGCTGGGTGAAGCCACCCCAGGTGTTGACGTCGGCGACGCCGGGGACGGCGCGCAACTGGTACTTGATCTCCCAGTCGTGGAGCGTCTTCAGCTCCATGGCGCTGTAGCCGTCGCCCTCGACCGTGTACTGGTAGACCTCGCCGAACGCGGTGGCGACCGGCCCCATGGTGGGCTCCAGTCCCTCGGGAATGCGGTTGCGGGCCTCGATCAGGCGTTCACCGACGAGTTGCCGGGCGAAGTAGGTAGGGACGCGGTCTTCGAAGACAATCGTGACCATCGAGAGCCCGAACTTCGAGATCGAGCGCACCTCCAAGGTGTCGGGCAAACCCATCAGCGCCGACTCGATGGGGAAGGTGACAAGCTGCTCGACCTCGACGGGCGCCAGTCCCGGCGCGTCGCACAAGACCGTGACTTGATTGTTGGTGAGGTCGGGGAAGGCGTCGACGGGGAGGTTCCACATCGACCGCAGACCCGCGGCGATCAGCACCAGCAGCCCGAACAACACGACCCAGGGATGATCGAGATGGAAGTCGATGATGCGCTTCAGCATGAGGACAGAGCCGCGGCCCGGGCTCTAGTGAGGTCTCGCTACCTGATGTGGTGTAAACCTCCAGGCTTGCCGAGAACCGATTCCTCGGTTCTCAGGTCCACTAGCGACTGCTCGGTCACTTGCCATCCTGAGTCCCGAAGAATCGAGACTCGGCAAGGCTGGAGCCTTACGCCACAACGCGCACCGACACCTCTTCGAAACTTCAAACGTTCGACCACATGACTAGTGCGAATCTTCAGCCATTCGGCCCTTGAGGAACTCGGACTTGAGGTGGAATGCCCCTTGCACCACGGCCCGCTCGCCCACCTCGAGCCCGCGAACAATCTCGACTTTCGAATCCGACCGCCGCCCGGTCTCGACGCGCCGTGCACGGTAAACGCCCCCGCCCTCGTCGATGAAAACCATCTCGTCGCCGTCAACATGCTGGATTGCGGACAGAGGCGCGACCGGAGAAGGGTCGCCACGGTCGCCCGGGATGCGAATCGTGGCGAACATTTCCGTCTTCAGTGCCCGCCGTGGGTTTGCCGTCTCGCAGCGCACCTGCACCGTGCGGGTCTCGGGATCGAGCGCATCTCCGATTGTCGTCACACGCGCCGGAAAGACACGGTCCGGGTAGGCCCGCACACTCACCTCCACCGGCATGCCGCGGCGCAATTGAGGCAGATGCTGCTCCGGGACCTGGGCGATCACCCACACCCGGCTCAGATCGCTAATCACATACAACGGGTCGGAAGGCGTGACCGCCGAGCCCTGGCTGGCGGTCCGTTCCAGCACCGTCCCTGCGAAGGGTGCGCGGATCGGGATCAAATGCTCGGCGTGTTGAGCGGTTGCTTGTGTTTCCGTCTCGCGATCCGCATGGTCGGCCAGGCCGGCGGGATTGAGGCCCAGGAATCCAAGATGGCGCTCCGCCCGCTCGACCTCGGCCTTGGCAAACTCCAGCGCGGTCTCGGCGCTCTTGAGCGCGGTCTCGGCTTCTTGCACCTTCTGCAACGAGCCGGCCTTGAGTTCGTGTAGCCTCGACGCGCGCCGCTGTTGTTGCCGGGCGTACTCGAGTTCCGACTCACGCTGTTGGACCGCAGCCAGTGCCTGCCGGTACTTCGACTCGGCCTCATGCACGTCGTGGCTGTGCAAGCGCGCTAGCACCTGTCCCCTCTTGACGTCGGCTCCCACCGAGACGCAGCACTCGACGACCACGCCCTCCACAAACGCTCCGACTCGCGCCGTGCGGTTCTCGTCAACCTCAATTCGCCCGGGCGCTTCGATGACGCTCTCGAGGGCGATGGATTCGACTTCGGCGCTTTGGATGCCGGCCGGGACAATTGACGCCGGGTCGATGCGCACCAGATTGGGATCACCTTCGTGGTGTTCGACGGGTGTGGGTTCGGCCACCGCGGTTTCGGCCGCGGGCTGGGAGCAGGTGGTCGAGAGGAGTAGGCACACGAGGGGTAGCCCGGCACGATGAAACGCCGGGAGGGGGAGCGCCAGCGGGGTGCGCCTTCCAGAACTGCGTGAGGAGTGCATGAAAAGAGTAGCGGAAGCGCTAACCGAGGCGGCGGCAAATTGAAAAGTAGGGGCACAGCATGCTGTGCCCGTGTTCGGGTCAAGTCGTCCGTTCGAGGCCGCCGGGCACGGCAAGCCGTGCCCCTACACTGCCGCGTTGTACAACCGTCGCCTAGCGAACAGAATCCGCGACTCAGTTCTCCATTCTAGCGGCGGCGGCACGCTGCCCATACGCTTGTTCGACGGGAAGCTGCTCGGTCCCGACCGCTGTTTCGAGATCAACCCAACTCGCGGTGAAATCAGCGAGCACCTGCGAATACAGCAGGCCGACTTGGTTTTCGGTACGCTGGGCGTCGATCACGTTCAATAGATCGGTGGCGCCCTCTTGATAAGCGGCCAGGGCGATGCGCGAGGTCTCTTGCGCGCGGTCGATCATCCCCGTCTCGATACGCGTGAGCATGCGCGCCCGGCGCTGCGCCACCTTTGCCGCCGCGGCCACCTCAGCACGCACGCGAGCTTTCGTCGCGCGCAACGCAGCCTCGGCTTGCAACACTTCCGCGGAGGCCTCCTCGATTCTGCCCTGGTTGCGGTTGAAAACCGGCAGCGGAAGCGACACGCCGCCGATTAGAGTGTTGAAACCGTTGGTCCTCTTGTAGCCGACGTAGGGGGTGACGTTGGGGCTAGAGACTGTGCGCTGCAACTCGACGCGGGCACGCGCGCGCTCGACCAACGCCTCGCCGAGCAACACCTCGACGCGATGGCCGATCGCCTCCGCGGCCAGGCTGTCCAGGACCGCGTCGGATTCCCAGCCCTCGGTCGGCTTCGGCAACCGAACTTCCTCGACGGCAAACTCGGTCGAAACCGTCGGGCTGCCCATCTCCCGCAGCAGCGTCACCTTGGCGCGTTCGGTCTCCATCTCCGCCACTGCCAGCGACATCGCGATCTTTTCGACTTCGAGCCGGACCTTAATCAAATCCACCTCGGCCATGGCCCCGAGATTGACGCGCACTTCGTGGTACCGGCTCAGCTCTCCGAGCGTATCGCGGCGTTTCGCAAGCAACTCCACGTTACGCTCCGCCGCCAGCACTTGCCAGTAGGCGCGCTTGACGCCTTGGCGGATCCTCCATGCGACGGCCTTGCCACCGATCTCAGCCAGCGCGCGGTCGGCTTGCGCGTACTCCCCGCGGCGTCGCTTCTTGCCGCCCGTCTCGATGGGTTGAGACACCCACGCAAACAGGTCGAGGTCCTGGCCCGCCGAAAAGCTCGGGTTGCCCGTGAAGCGCCAGTTCTCGGTCTGGAAGTAGACCGTGGGGTTGGGCGAAAGGCCGGCCTGCCGCTCCGCGCCCTGGCGAGCCATCACCGACTGCCGGGCGGCTTCGATGTCGCCGTGCTGGGCGAGTGCAACCTCAACCGCGTTTGCGAGCGTCAGTTTGCCGGGAATCGTTTGCCCGCCGACTGAGGCGGCGAGCACGAAAAAGAAGACAAAAAGCGGGCACAATATGCGTCGTCTGGGCATCAGCAATCTCCAAGGCCGGGCTGTCCATTCAGCCTATCAGTGCCGCCGATTCCCAAAGTGGAAGTAGGGCGCAGGGTGCGGTGCCGCCGCTCGGCCGGCACCGCCGAATACGGCATCACGCCCCACCACCAGCGCTTCAGATGGCCCGGGACCCCCAACGTGACCAACTCGTCTTCGTCAATCGGGAACCGCGACTTCAGCCAGTCCTGGATTCGGCTCGGCGGCTGACTCGTCATGCGTCCTGGGGGGGATGGTTCGCAGATGGGCTCGTGGAGAAATCGGAACCCAAGTCTACAACACGTAGTTAAGGAAGAGATAGGGAAAGGTGTGGGCCGCCCCCGGGGTGGTCTGCTTCACGAAAGTCCCCGGCAGGAAACGTCCAACACCGCCGCCGATGGTGGTGCCGGCCGACGGCTTGTACCCGACGGTCACGTCGAATTCCCGGCCGATGTAGGCGCTGCTCGCGCCACCCTCCGGTGTACGGATGGCGACCGATCCGTTCACCGCATACATGTTGTCGTTGCGATTGGCCAACCAGAACGAGAAGAAGTCGACCGCCACCTTCACCTTCGGGAGCGGCTTGACCTCGACCCCCGCCCGCACGTCTTTGAGATTCCGCCAGCCCAGGCGGTCGGCGACGCCGTGGTAGAGATGTCCGGTCGGGTAGAGTTGGTCGAACGTGCCCAGCTGGCCGTCGTTCGGATCGTTGTCGCCGCCGGCGTAGCTGTATTCGATCGAGAACCGCGGCGTCAGTGGGACGTCGGGGGCTGTGTACCCGAGAATCCAATACCCCGCCCACGCGGAGACATTGGCGCCGGCGAAGTCACCCCACTGTCCGGCTACTTCCATCGCCGAGTCGAAGTTGGCCGGCAGCGGACGAACAAAGCGGAAGCCGCCGGTGTAGATGTCCGCATCACCCACTCGCAACATCTCTCCGTCACACTTGGGACGGTCTTCCACGGCAAGTACGGCTCGAAGGTCGCTTTCGGGATCAGCTTGTTCAACTGCCCGTACATCCCGTGCAGGTTGTGGCCGTCACGGTGGCGGTTGAAGGCTTTGTCGTCGATGCGCACGACCGAAGAGGCGAACACATCGACGCTCG
>JAKZVK010000253.1:0-10580 GCA_047516085.1 Bryobacterales bacterium | reverse complement strand
CTTAACTGCTTAAAAGTGGCCTCGATGGCCGGAACATCGCTGTTCTCGGCCACCGTGGCCTGAGGTTGAGATGACATAGTTAAATACGCTAATCCCTATCGGGATAGTGGAGATTATTAGAATAGCAGAGGATGGAAGGGTGTGCAAGCGGGCTGGCTGGACGCGCGCGCCCAGGCGGGTTTACACTCTTCTTACAATCTCCTTGCGGCGGTCTGACCACTTGGGCGGCGCCTGACTATACGTTGAGATCAGACAGAGACCTGAGGCACGACAAACGCTGACAGGCTCGCAAAGGAGACCGCAATGAAAACGCATAGAACGATCAAGACGTGGACACGAGTGCTACTGCTGGTTGCGCTGGCCGTGGCGGCGACGCCGGCGGCCGCGGCAGGTTCGGTTAGCCTTGATGTGCAGATGGCCGAGCCAATGGTGCTGACCGGAGTGCGGCAGAAGGCCTATATGAGGATCGCGCTGTCCGGCGTCCAGCGGGACCGGGGCCGGCGGGCGCCGGTGAACGTGGCCATCGTGCTCGACCGGTCCGGTTCGATGGAGGGACCCAAGCTGGAGGAGGCCAAGCGGGCCGCGATCATGGCGATCGGGCAGCTTCGCAATGACGACGTGGTGTCGGTCGTCACGTATGAGAGCACGGTGGACGTGCTCGTCCCCGCGACGAAGCTCTACAACCGGGAGTTGATCCGTAACGCGATTCGCGGCATCAGGTCCGCCGGCAAGACGGCTTTGTTCGCCGGCGTGAGCAAGGGCTCGCGGGAACTGCGCAAGTACCTCGACCAAAATCGAGTCAACACGCTGTTGCTTCTCTCGGACGGTCTCGCAAACGTCGGACCGAGTTCGCCCGGCGAGTTGGCGCAGCTCGGCGCATCGCTGGCTCGCGAGGGCATCACGGTGACGACCATCGGGCTCGGCCTGCAGTACAACGAGGACCTGATGACGCGCTTGGCTATGGCGAGTGATGGGAACCACTTCTTCATCGAGAACGAAAGCGACCTGGAGGCGGCGTTCGCCACCGAGTTCGGCGATGCGCTGTCGACGGTGGCGCAGGGTGTCACGATCCACATCCACTGTTCGGGCGGAGTGCGACCGATCCGGATCGTTGGGCGCGAGGCACAGATCTCGGGCCGAGACGTTCACGCCTCGTTAAGCCAGCTCTATCGCGACCAGACCCGCTACGTTCTACTGGAAGTCGACCTGCCGGCGGGCAGAGCGGGTACGGTGCGGCCGGTGGCCGATGTCACGGTCAGCTATCACGATCTGTTCACCGGTTCCAAGGCGACGCTGCGAGGCGATACGTCGGTGACCTTCACTGACTCGCCAGCGGTGGTCGAGAGCACGGTCAACCGCGAGGCGCAGGTAGCAGTGGTCAGCCAGACGGCTGCGGAGCGCAACGTGGTGGCCACGGCCTTGCGGGATGAGGGCAAGGTTGAGGAGGCCCGTGAAGCGTTCCGGTCGAACTCCAGCTATCTCGAAAAGAACGCTGCGAAGCTAGGCGACAAACGTCTACGCCAAGACGCGGCGGCTAACTACGAGGCCAGTGAAAACCTCGACGACAAAAACTGGAACAAGGAACGGAAGAAACAGAAGGAGTTCCAGTTCAAGACGCAGACCCAGCGGGCTAGGATCGAGCCGCAGAAAAAAGATTGAAACCGAAGCTCATCATCGTCTTGGTGCTGATCGTGATCACGCCCCTGGCCATCGCTGGATGGTTGGGGGCGAGGATCGTCCGGGATGAGCAGGTCGTCCTTGAACACGGGCTGCGGGAGTTAATGCGGGGGCAGTTGCGCAGCGTGGACGCGATCGTGACCGCTGAGATGGAGCGCTATCAGCAGGCTGTGCTCAAGCAGATGAACCCGTTTACCGCTGAAGCGGCCGAGTTGCGGATGCGCGGCCGGCAGTCGGCGTACGTGGTGCAGTACTACGTGCTCGACGGAGAGGGACAATTGCTGTTTCCGCCGGCAGGGACCCCGGCTGAGCTTACGGTGGCGGAACGCGAGTCGCTCGCTCGCACAGGCCAGATCTGGGACGGTGGCGTACTCGTGGGTCCGGGCTCCGCCGCGGAGAGCACAGACGGCACGTCGGCTCAGGAGACGTCGCCGCTGAGCGGATGGCACGTCGGGTACTGGGGCAGCGGCCTGCAGTGGATGCTTTGGGCGCGGGACGGAGATCTCATCCATGCTGCCGAGATCAACCGCACACGGCTGCTGGCCGAGTTGATTGCGTCTTTGCCCGAGACCGACGCGCTGGCCCCGGAACTGACGGAGGGGCGAATCCGGCTCATCGATTCGGCGGGCCGGACGCTTTACCAGTGGGGATCGTTTGAGGCGGAGGAGGACGTAGAACCTGTTGCCGCGCTCAATCTCAGAGCCCCGCTGGGCGCATGGAGCCTCGAGTACCACGCACCGGCGACGGTGTTCGGGTCGGCGGTCACTGGCGGATTACTGCTCAATCTGGTAGCGGGGCTGACCGTGCTGGCCGGAGCCGTGATCGGCCTAACGTACTACTTCTATCGCGAGCAATCACGGGAGATGCGCGAAGCGGTGCAACGGGTGAGCTTTGTCAACCAAGTGTCCCACGAGCTCAAGACACCTCTCACCAACATCCGGATGTACGCCGAGTTGCTTGAGAAAGGCGCCGATAGCGGGGATCCGCGCTGGCGTCGGCATGTCGACATTATCGCGTCCGAGAGCCAGCGGCTCAGCCGTCTGATCGGCAATGTCCTGACCTTTGGCCGCAAGCAGCGCCACGCCCTCGAGTTGCGCCGAAAGCCAGGCGTCGTGGACGACGTGCTACGCAGCGTCCTCGATCACTTCCGGCCCGCCTTGGAGGCAAAGGAGATCGAAGTGAAGTTCACGCCGGATGCGGGGGAGTCCACCTCCTTTGACGCGGACGCAGTGGAGCAAATTGTGGGCAACCTGATCAGCAACGTCGAGAAGTACGGAGCCGGCGGCAAGTTCATGGAACTGACGAGCCGGCAGCAGGGTGACACGGTCGAGATCACCGTGGCGGATCGCGGGCCCGGCCTGCCGCCGCGCGAGCGGCAACGCATCTTCGAGCCCTTCTATCGCGTGAGCAGTGACTTGACAGACGGCGTCAGCGGTACCGGGATCGGCTTGGCTATCTCTCGAGATCTGGCCCGCCTCCACGGAGGAGATCTGGAGCTGGAGTCGTCACAGGGGGGCGCGCGGTTCCGGCTGACGCTTACCGTGTCGCCCGAGCGCGAACGGCGGTTCAAACCATGAAAGTGCTGATTGCCGAGGACGACCGCAACATCCGCTCCGGCCTCGAGGAGATCCTCCAGGACGAGGGCTACGAGACGGTCGCCGCCGAGGATGGGACTCAGGCGCTTGCGCTCTACCGCAGCGAGTCACCGGACTTCCTCTGTCTCGACATCATGATGCCGGGTGTCAACGGGTATGAGGTTTGCCGAGAAGTCCGCCGCAGCGACCCCGACGTGCCTATCATCTTCATTAGCGCCAAGTCCGAGGAAATCGACAAGGTAGTGGGACTTGAACTGGGCGCGGACGATTTCATCCTCAAGCCGTTCGGAGTACGCGAGGTGCTGGCCCGGATTCGAGCGGTAACGCGGCGGTACTTGGCGCGGGACCGGGTCGGGGCGGACCGAAAACCCTTCCGTATGGACGACCTCGAAGTCATGCCCGCCGAGTTGCGGGCTCGCAGGGGGGAGCAGATCGTCGACCTGAGCCTGCGGGACGTGAAGATCCTGCAACTACTCCATCGGATGTCGGGTCAGGTCGTGGACCGGACGACGCTGTTCAACCAGTGCTGGGGCTTGGCGCACATTGCAAACAGCCGTACGCTCGATCAGCATGTGTCGCAACTCCGAAAGCGGATTGAGCGCGACCCTAAACAGCCACGCATCATCCGTACCGTGCACGGCGTCGGGTACCGCTACGAAGGCGAGTGACGGAAAGCCGGAGGATAGACCTACTCGGAGAGTGGGATCTGCTGCTCGATGTCGCGCCAGGCGCTGATTTTCAGGCGCCGGCAGACCCAGCAAAGGCTGTCGGACTGCTCGGTTGCCCCTTTTTCCCCACAGACTTTGCACGGGAACGTGGCGGGTGGGGTCGGTTTGAAGACGGTTCGCTTGGCGGACTCGAGCAAAGCGGGGTCGATCACATCATGCCGCCCGGGGAATTTGGAGCTGATTCTCTTTTTCATCGCGACCTCCGCCCTGAACTTGAAAAGACCCTGCTTCCGCCCACTTAGGCGGCTATCGTTAGCCTCCTGCGCTTCGCGTCCTCCGCCGGCGCCAGAGCGACTGCGGGGCCGCTACCCTGGCCCTCCAGCTCATCCAGTACAACCACTATAGACGCGGAATCCAGGCTTGTCCAGCACCTTGGACAGTTTTGTCCCTTTATCACTCGTAGTTGGAGCGACTTACCGGTGTCGTGCCGGTGCGCGAAAGCGTCCACCGAGTGGGTGCACATGGGGCAGTAAACCTTGGCCTGAAGCTGTTCACCTGCAGTGGTCGAACTCGCCATGAGCTTGCTCCGGTTGTCTTCAGTTCTTTAGACGTGCGGGAACCAGGATAGGGTTCGGTGTTTCGTCCTCAGCACGATTCCCTAAGGCTATTTATCGGTAGGCTTGGGGCAACCCTGACGAAAGGTTGTGGGGAACGGGTGCGATGGTGCGGGACAAGAGCGGGGCAAGGCTCGGCACGCCACGGGCCCGCGCCACGTCGGTTCGCTTCGCGGACAGGAGTGTGCTTGGAGCCTGGCATTCGGGCCGGTCAACGAGGAGGAGTAGGTGGGTTCGCGGCAGGTTGCGGCACGCGGGCACGGCATGCCGTGCCCCTCCATTCTGAACCGCATCCCCCCGGGCTAGTCAGGGCAAGTCAACAGTGGATCGGTACACGTAAACGTGCGTTCGAGGCAGGGGTTTAGAGCAAGAGGCTGTGTTAACATAAGGGCCAACGGGATGGAAACCAAGACGCAGGTTCAGGCCTCGGCGTCAGTGAAATCACCTCTCCGCAAGAGAGGGATTCGGCTGACACGGCAGCGCGAATTGTTGTTCGAGCTGATCAGCAATGCTCATGACCACCTCAACGCCGATCAACTCTACGAGCTGGCCAAGAAGGCGGACCCGAAAATCAATCGCGTTACTGTCTATCGGACCCTGAAGCTGCTCAAAAACGAGGGTTTGATCGACGAGCTCGACTTGATGCACTTCGAGGGCGAGCAGCACTACTACGAGACGCGGCTCAAGCAGGAACACGCGCACATTGTTTGCCTGCGGTGCGGCTCGGTGCAGGAGTTCTTTGGCGAACCCTTGCGGCAGATCCGCGAACAGATCGAAACGGATTTCGGGTTTCAGATCCTGGTCACGCGGACGGAGGTCGGCGGCTACTGCGCCGACTGCCGGGACACGGTTCTGGAAGCCGACCTTCCCCCCGCGCCCGAAACCATCTCCGGAACCAAGCATCTGCGGCCGTCGCGCCGCGTGAAGAAGTAGACCCAGCGGTGCGGCATGAGTGCGGAGAGCGGTACCCGTTCGGAACCGGACCTCGCCGCGGACGCAGCACTCCAGATTACGGTCATTGATCCCTCGGGCCAGTCGAGCCCGCTCGAAGTCACCCGTAGCCCGTTTCGCATCGGACGCTCGCCGGGGTGCGAACTCTCCCTTCACGACAACCGCATCTCGCGCAATCACGCTCAGATTCTGCGCGAGGGCCGCAAGTACTTCATCGAGGACTCGGGAAGCCGCCATGGCTTGTTCGTGAACGGCCGGCGGGCCGAGCGGCATGAGCTGGCCGAGGGCGACCAGGTCGATTTCGGGGTGGATGGCTCCTATCGCCTCCGCGTGGGCCCGGCTTCCGACTCTTCTTCGCTGATTCAGAAAGTGGCCGAGATGCCCGACCGGGGCGGCACCGGCGAGTTGGGCCGCTTGAGCGCCGTTCTCGAAGTGGCGCGCGCCCTCCACTCGTCGCTTGCCCTCGATGACGTGCTGGTGGCCGCCGTGAACGCGGCGCTGGCCGTGACCGAGTACGAGAGGGGCTTCTTGATGTTGAGGGACGGCGGCGGCGAGCTGGAGGTCAAGGTCGCCCGCAGCAAGGACGGCCGCCGGCTGAGCGACGAGGAGTTGCGCATCCCGAAGAACATGATCGAGCGGGCGCTGCTCGCGCGCCGGGACTTGCTGTCGATGACCTTCGATCCGCTGTCGAGTGGAGCAGAGGCGGAGCAAGCCGAGCGGACCATCCGGGCGATGGAGCTGCGCCAGGTTGTCTGTGTTCCTTTGGTGAGGGTCCGGATCGGCCATGAGCACGAAACCAGTTTGCTGTCGCCCAAGGACGATACGTTGGGCGTGCTTTATATGGACTCGAAGGCTGGCGCGGGCGATCTCTCCGTCAGCAACCGGCAGTTGCTGCAGACCTTGGCGATCGAAATTTCAACCGTTCTCGAGAACGCGCGGTTGCTGACCGAAGAGCGCGAGAAGAAGGACCTCGAGCAACAGCTCTCGATCGCCCGAGAGATTCAGCAGTCGATGTTGCCTGCGTCCTTGCCGCGGGAAGGCTGGTTGGTTGCGGCCGGGAGCAGCCAGGCGTGCTACCAGGTCGGAGGTGACTACTTCGACGTGACGCAACTAGGAGACGACTACTGGGGCGTCGTTTTGGCGGACGTGTCGGGCAAGGGCGTCTCGGCCGCTTTGATGGCGTCCCTGCTCCAGGGAGCGTTCTTCGCCTCGCTTTCGGAAGAGGGCCGGCTCTCGGAAACCGCGACGCGGATCAACCAATACCTCTGCGACCGTTCGACCAGCGCGCGGTTCGCGACCGTGTTCTATAGCCTGGTCCGCCGCGACGGGACGGCGCAATGCGTCAACGCCGGGCACTGTCCCGGCATCGTGGTGCGGGTCTCGGGGCAGATCGATTTGCTGAACGCCAACGCGGTTCCTTTGGGCTTGTTCAAGGAGTCGGAGTTCCCGGTGCAGGAGTACCGGCTCGAACCCGGCGACAAGTTGGTGCTCTACAGCGACGGGGTGTCGGAAGCGACGAACTGGTCGCAGGAACAATTCGGGGAGAGGCGCCTTGCGGAAGTGGTCGCGGAGCATACCTCGCTGAATGCAGTGCAACTCTTTGAGACGCTTGGACGCGAGATCGAGGCGTTCACCGACGGCTCGGCACAAGATGACGATGTGACGCTGCTGGTGCTGGGGTATCAGGGGTAGGGTAGAGCCGTGGCTTGGCGCGCTCCGGGCGTCCGGAGTTGGAACCCCCACCAGCAGGCGGCTGTCGGCTGCCTTTGCCCAAAGCGGTGTCGGGAAGCGGCTTGGAGTCGAAGTGAGGCTCGGCGCGTGTAGGCCAGGAGCGTGCGCTACGTCCCTTGAAAAAGGCGTGGTCCGCAGCACGCGAACCGCCGCCTACCTGTACTACCCCGGTTGTAGGCCCAGCGTTGCAGTATGATGTGCATGCCATGACACGGATGAAACTCTCTACACGCAATCTCGGCGGCCTGCTGCTGACCGTGGGCCTCGTTTGCGCGACCTGTTCGGCCCCCGAGCGAACGGAGACTGAAGAGGGGCTTCGTGAGGAGTCAAGCAAGCGGCTGGCGCAGATCGAGGGTACGATTTCGCTTGCCGGGCTCGATCAGCCGGTAGAAGTGCTGCGCGACCAGTGGGGCGTTGCGCACATCTACGCCGAGAACCAGCACGATCTGTTCTTCGCGCAGGGGTTCACGGCGGCGCAGGATCGACTCTACCAAATCGAAATCTGGCGGCGGACCGGCGCGGGCGAGTTGGCGGAAGTGTTCGGCCGGGACTTCGTCGAGCGCGACCGCATCGCGCGGCTGGTGCGCTACCGCGGAGATATGCAAGCCGAGTGGGAAAGCTATTCGCCCGACACCAAAGAGATTGCCACCGCGTTTACCGCTGGGGTGAATGCCTACATCGAACACGCGGGCGAACGCCTGCCGATCGAGTTCGAGCTGCTTGACTTCCGACCGGGGGAGTGGAAGCCCGAGCATTGCCTGCTACGGATCGCCGGCTTGATGATGACGCGCAACGCGCGGCAGGAAGTGGCGCGCGCGGAGATGGTCGCGAAGCTCGGCATCGAGACGACCGCCAAGTACTTCCCGACCGACCCCGACCGCACGCTCGATCCCGACCCCGGGGTTGACCTCGACGGACTCGATGCCGGGGTGATCGCGAACTATCGGGCGTCGACGGTGATCCCGACGATTCACTCCCAAGACGAAAGCAATAACTGGGTCGTCGACGGCACGCTCAGCGCGACGGGCAAGCCGTTGCTGGCTAGCGATCCGCACCGCGCAGTGATTCTGCCTTCGCTGCGGTACTTGGCACACCTGGTGGCACCGGGTTGGAACGTGATTGGCTCCGGCGAGCCCGCGCTGCCGGGGATTGCGATCGGCCACAACGAACACGCGGGTTGGGGATTCACGATCGTCCAATACGACCAGGTGGATTTGTACGTGGAGACGGTGGACGCCGAGAACCCCCATCGCTACCGCTACCGCGAAGAATGGCTCGACATGGAGGTCGAGACGGAGCTGATCCGGGTCAAGGGGCAGGCGGAGCCGGTCGAGGTCGAGTTGAAATACACGCGGCACGGTCCGGTGATTTGGGAGGACCCCGAGAAGAACCGCGTCGTTGCCGTTCGCTGGACCGGCGCGGAGCCGGGCACCGCGGGCTACCTGGGGAGCCTGGCCACCGACCGCATCGAAAACTGGGACGGTTTCGTCGAGGCGATGAAGGCCTGGAAGATCCCGGCCGAGAATATCGTCTATGGCGATGTGGACGGCGACATCGGCTGGATTCCCGCCGGGCTGATGCCGATTCGAGAGAACTGGTCGGGCTTGCTGCCGGTGGCAGGGCACACGGGCGAGCGCGAGTGGTCAGGCTTCCGTACGGTCGATCAGTTGCCGCGGATTCACAACCCCGCGCAGCACTACGTGGCCACGGCTAACCACAACATCCGGCCCAAGGGCTACTCCTACGACCTTGGGTTCGACTGGTCGGAGCCCTATCGTTTCGAGCGCGTCGACGAGGTTCTGCGGCAGGGCAAGAAGTTCACCGTCGAGGACTTCCAGCGTTTGCAGCACGACTCGACGTCGTTGCCGGCGCGGCAGTTGTTGGCGATGTTGAAGCAGGTTCCCGAGGGCGGATCGGCGGAACTGCAGCAGGCCCGCGCGTTGCTCGGCGGGTGGGACATGGTGCTGGCACGCGACTCACAAGCCGCGCCGCTATTCGAGGTCTGGCAGGAGGAGACCCTGAAGCCAAAGTTCGTCGAGCTGATGATACCGGCCGTCGCCCAGGAGCTGGTTGAGAAGAACCTGCGGCTGCCGACGCTCTTCAAGCTGCTCGGCGAGGCTTCAGCGGACGAGCGCCATCGCGTGCTGAGCGAATCGTTGGAGGCGGCGTTTGCCAGGACGCGCGAGCTGATGAGCGAGGACCCGGCGAGCTGGCGGTGGGGATCGCTGCACAAGGTGTGGTTCCAGCATCCACTGGCCAACTCGCCGGTGCGACAGGCGGTGTTTGACCTGACGCCGGTGGAGCGTGGCGGCGGGGCGTACACGCCGAATCGTGCCTCGGGCCCGAACTACCGGCAAACGCACGGAGCCAGCTATCGCCACGTACTCGACATGGCCGATTGGGACCGCTCGGTCTTCACGAGCGCACCGGGACAGTCGGGCCAGCCGGGGAGTCCGCACTACAGCGACCTGCTCGAGAGTTGGGGGAGCGACCGCTACGTGCCGCTGGTCTACAGCCGCGAAGCTGTCGAGAAGAACACCGCGCACAAGCTCATACTGGGACCGAAGTGAAGGGCGAAGTGGAAGGCCGCTCGCGCGGGAACGGGCCGCGACGCAGGGAGTTCCTCGCCGCCGCGGCGGGCGTCCTCACAGCCTGCAGCGGCGACAGCCCGGCCGAGTTCGACTCGCAACAGGAGACGGCAAAGATGGCATTAGACTATTCACGCTCGTACGTCACGTTCGTGACCGAGGGGCGGGGGAACCTAGCGCGTCTGCAAGTCGAGTCGCGTTGCTCGGTCTACGACGCCGAGGGGACGCTGCTGGAGGAGTTCTTCCAGTATGCATCGTGCAAGTCGGAGGATACGCATGGCACGGGCGTCCTCTTCTACGAAGTGAACTACGACTTCTCGGGCGTGTTCTCGAAGGAGAACTACGTCATCTATCGCGCGCGAGCGCCCAAGGACGAGAACCCGTATCACGAGCGTGGCAAGGTGGCGGACCGATTTGAGGACCTGTTGTTTCAGATCGAGGAAGCGGCGGAGGTCAAGGCGCTCGGGACCGTTCCGGAGATCGTCGAGGCGACGCTGGCGGGGCATCCGCTGGTTGGACGCACGGAGATTACAGGCGGCAACGGGATGCGGGCCGTCATCGAGTATCCGGTCAAGACCATAAACGTCAACGAGAAGCCGATGTATCAAGTGGATACCGGGCCGCTGGCGTTCCCTGATTTCGATGTAATGAAGGAAGGCGCGGGCTTGGTGGATACGATCGAGTTGGCGTACGTTGCGTACAACAAGCCGGACGAGGCTTATTTTGTGATCCAGCGCCAGTCGCCGGTGGACCCGG
>JAKZVK010000252.1:0-3152 GCA_047516085.1 Bryobacterales bacterium | reverse complement strand
AAGTACCCGCTGCATCCCGACTTCAAGAAAGAAAACATGAAGCCGGCGAGCTTCACCGCCGAGGAGTTGTTCGCCCATTGCAAGCCCTCGGGGGTGAATCGCATCAACTTGATCCAGATGTCGTTCTACCGGACCGATCACAGCTACATGCTCGACATGATGGAGAAGTATCCGGAGAACTTCGTCGGCACCGGCGTGCTGCCGGACGTGCTCGACGACGAGTCGCCCGACCCGGCCGAGATGATGGTCGACCTCGGTAAGAAGCGCACCTATGCCTTCCGCGTGCGAGGCGGCATCCACCGCAAAGACGAGTTGGGCGAGCAGTGGATGAGCCACCCCAAGTGGGACCGGATGTTCGAAACCGGCGCTGAGCACAACCTGGCGTTGAGCTTCCTGATGAACCCGGGCGACATGCCGGAGCTCGGCCGCATGTGCGCGAAGTATCCCGACACGCCCGTGATCATCGACCACTTGGCGCGCATCGGGGCGGGCGCGCCGCCCGATGGCGCGCAGGTCACCGAGTTATGCGGGCTGGCCAAGCATAAGAACATCTTGATGAAGGTCGGGGCCTTCTACGCCTTGGGAGAGGCGACGCCGCCCTACACGGACATGCTGCCGATGATCGAGCGCGTCGTTGATGCCTACGGCCCGGACCGCTGCATGTGGGAGAGTGATTGCCCGTTCCAGGTGCAGCCGCCACACAAGTACGACGACTCGGTGGCTTTAATCCGCGACCACGCGGACTTCCTCAGTGCGTCGGACAAGGAGCACATCCTGGTCACAACCGCCGAGAAATTCTTCTTCAACCGTTGAGGCGCTGAGGTCGACCCGAAACCGAACCGTGACCGTCAGGGAGCGGTCCGGCACGAACTCTCCTGTCCCTCTGAAGCTGCTAAATCGAAGACAACCTCTCGGTCTTTAAGAATCGTCCCTGCTGGAACTAGGGAAAGCAAAACTATTCATCGAGAGCCGCGGATGGGGGAGTCCGTGCCGGCGCCACCGACAGAACTCCGAACTGTGTCGTTCCAGCACCTCCCGAGGGGCGCGAGGGTTCGTGCCGGACCGCTCCCTGACGGTCACGGCTCGGTTTCCCGGCTCGTGGTGTCGGTGTTCATGTGGGAGGAGACATCGGCTAGTGTTGGGTGGCACGAACGGTTTGCGGCCAAGGTCTTTCCAGCCAGTTAGCTAGAATCAAAGAAGGAACGTCCCGCCGATTCCGCCTTATCCTCTCGGGAAAGTGGTCAGAGTGCAACGCCGGCCCCCGGCTGCCGGTAACGGGCTCGTCTCGATTGCACGAGAAAAAAATGGAGCGTCACAACAAGAAGAAATCGTTTCGACGCGGGTCTCCAAAGGACCCCAACACCGACGGGCGTGGCACCGAGGCGCAACCGCTCATCACCAGCCGCGCGGAGGTGGCCAAACTCGCCGAGCGTTTGGCGACACGCTCGATCATTGCGCTCGATACCGAGTTTCTGCGCGAGAAAACGTTCTACCCCAAGTTGGGGCTGATTCAAGTCGCCGACCGCGAGGACGGTTGGCTGCTCGATCCGCTGGCGCTTTCGAAGGAAGACATCGGGCCGCTGCTCGAGGTGTGGGCCGATCCGAAGGTGCTGAAGGTGATGCACAGTGCTGAGCAGGACCAGGAATGCCTGCATCACGACTACGGGATGGTCGCGACGCCGCTGCTTGACACTTCGATCGCGGCGTCTCTCGCCGGCCACGGCGACCAGATCGGCCTGGGCCCGTTGCTTTCGAAGCTGCTGGGGGTGAAAGTTCCGAAGCACTACACGCGAGCCGATTGGCTGAAGCGGCCTCTCGCCAAGGAGCTCACCGACTATGCTCTCGAGGACGTGCGTTTTCTGGTGGAAGCAGCCGAGGTGCTGCTAGCCGATCTCGACCGCCGCGGGCGCAAAGGCTGGGCAATGAAGCAGTCCGCCCAATGGGCCGATTCGGCGCGCTTCGAGCCGGATCCTGAGGGCCTGGCGAGAAAGCTGGCTGCCGGCCGGGGCCTGGGGGTGGAAACGTACGCGGTGCTGCGCGAGTTGGTGCGTTGGCGTGAGGAGCGAGTTCGGAGCGCGGACTTGCCCCGCCGCTGGGTCGCCGAGGATGGCGTCTTGTTGAAGCTGTCCTCAGCACGCCCTACCAAGGAGGACGAGCTGGCGCATTTTCGCGGCCTCGGTAAAAACACGCGTCAGAACGAAGCGATCCTGAAGGCGATCAAGCAGGGGATGGCGGCGCCGGCGGATGAGCGGCCCAAGCCGCCACCGCGACGCGAGCCGGCTGGAGCAGACGAGACCCCGACGGTCAGCGTTCTGAAGTGCTTCTTGAACCTACTGGCGCGGGAGCACGAGGTGCCGGCGCGCTTCCTGGTCGATCCGGATGATGTGGTCAGGCTGCTGCGCCGACAGTTTGAAGACGTGAAGCAGCTTCGCCAGTCGGGGTTACTGAAAGTCGGCGCCGAGGATCTTGTGGCCGACGAACTGCTCGAGGTACTGCAAGGGCGTCGGGCCCTACGCCTCGTCGACGGGCGTGTCGAGCAATACGAGCCGGGCGCGTAGTGGCCGGATCGCTGTCTCAGCCCGTATTGTGCGATGCTGTGGCCTGAGTTTTTGCGAGCAAACCAAGGAGACGCCATGATCTGCTATGTGTTTCGAGCCAAACCGTTGTCGTTTCTGATTGCCGCGTCGCTCGTTGCCCTGGCCGGCTGCTCCCCAGGGGACGCGTCGCAGGCTAAGCTGGAGGACGAGTTCGAAAAGATGCTAACGGGCGCCACCCTCGAGGGGTCGTTCACCGTCACCGGCCGCGAGAATGCGCCTTTGCGGCAGGAGAAGTACACGATCGAGGGCGTGACCAAGCTGGCGGGCGGCTATTGGACGATCAACGCCCGGATCGAATACGGCGACCACGATGTCACCGTGCCCGTTCCGGTAAGGGTCGAGTGGGCGGGCGACACGCCGGTCATTCAGTTGACGGATGCGACCATTCCGGGGCTGGGTACGTTTTCGGCGCGTGTGCTGTTCTACCGCGGGCAGTACGCAGGGACCTGGAGCCACGGCTCCGGGGGCGGCCAGCAGTTCGGCAGGGTGATTCCAGCAGGGGGATCGTAGGCGCTTGCACCCTGATAGTCAAACGGAGCTGGCAACCGAAAGTAG
>JAKZVK010000251.1:0-13715 GCA_047516085.1 Bryobacterales bacterium | reverse complement strand
CGTTTCCACCTGGCCGTTCGCGTAGCGCTGGATGCCGGCAGTGCTCGTGTGGAAGTAGACGTCGCCCGGTTCGTTCGCCACGGCGCAGCAAGCTCCCTGGAACATCTCGCCGTCGGGCAGCCGGTCACCGGCGACGAGCCGCGCTACCGGCTCGGCTGTGCTGGCCGAGAACAGGCTGCCCGGCTGCGACAACAGAAGTTGTGGAGTTCCGTTTCCCGTGTTCGGCACTAGCGCGTCCGGATGCAGATAGAGATTCGATTGCATCGGCAGGGGATCGCCGGCTTGGATCATCACGCCCGGCGCCGGTCCCGACTCGATCAGCACCATGCCGTTGCGCTCGGTCCGCAACTGAACGAAGATGCGCCCACCGGGAGTGATCACGGCATCCTCGACCCCGGTGATCGCACCGTAGGTCGCGATCAGGAACTGCAACTGCCCGCCCGGCACGGCAGACTCGACGATCTCCCCGTCCCAGTGATAGAGCCCCGGGCCCGCGCCGGTATTGCCCGCGAAGATTACGCCTCCGTTGCTCGCCGAAAAGACTCTGAACAGCTCCTCTACCGCCAGGGTCGTGGTCGCACCCTGCCGAATGCGAACGAGCTGCACCGAACCGTCAGACACGTATGCCCCGAAAGCTACGTCGCCCTCGGGAGTCACGACCAAGTCCCACATCCAAGCGACGGTCGAGCCGGCCAGCGCGTCGCCGGTGCCCAGCACCCGCGGGGGCTCGGCCGTGCCGTCTCCCTTGTAAAGGCCGATCCCTTGCTCCGCGCCGGCCAGGAAATGGACTGTGCCGCCGGCGTCAAGACCGAAGTCCTCAAACCGCTGGAACTCGCCCAGGCCCGCCAGGGTTTGGTTCGTCGTGCGAATGATGCGCTGCGTGGTGCCGGACTGCAACAGCAACGCAGTTCCTTCAACGTCCGTCCCCGGCACGAAGTAGTACGCCCGGAACGCCATCTCACCTGAATCGTTGAACGACTCTTTGGTCGTCTCGAAGTCCGACACCTTGCTGAGCGAGGTGAAGCGCGTATCTTCGAGCACCGTGTAAGAAGAACCCTGCTCGGTCGACAGCATCAACCCGGCGGCGCGTTCCCAGCCGCCGACGCTGGTGAGGACGTTGCCCTGGCCGTTCACCACCGGCGTGCGGAAGAAGCCGATGATTCCGCCGGGCAAAGGAGTCGAACGGCCTCCGCTCGTCAGCAACTCGAGCACGCCGTTGTCGTACAACATTGGCCCCGTCCCCATGCCGTCGAGCGACGCCAGGAAGGCGATCTGGCCGGCGTCGTTGGCGGTGAATCCCGACCCGAACGTCGGCCTCAACCTTTGCGCGGAGACCACGTCGCTGCTCGAAAGCAGGCGGCTCAGTTCATACTGCCGCTCCGATCGAACGTTCACCGATGCCCGTTCCTCGACTTGATTCACGAAGCGGACGAATGCCTCGTACTCGATGATGGCGTGGATCGTCACACGTCCCCATGTGTGCGCACGGAACAGCCCGCTTTCATCGATCGACCCGACATCGGTGTCGTAGCCGTTCGGACCCGTGACCCGCCAGTAGAAGTGCGTGTCCGGAATCGGCCTTTGCTGGGCATCGTAGGCCACGGCTTGGAAGCGCCGCTGATCACCGACACCCATCTCGACCGATGCGGGCGTGACTTCGATGCGCGATGGAAGCACCTGTAGGTCGGTGTAGCCGAACGCCTCGTTCCCACTCACGGCGATGATGCCACCGATGCCGAGACCCAAGCCGGTGACCCAGCCGTTCGCGTCCACCCGAAGGATCTCGGGATCGTTGGAGACCCACGCGATCGGTTTGGTGCTGTCGATGTTGCCCTGGGCATCGAGGAAGGTGGCGGTCAGCCGCACTCGCGCTCCAAACACCACGCTCGACGACGTGGAGCTGATCTGAATGGTCGGCCCCTGCGCGAGCGCCTGCGACGTGAACGGGCCGTACGGGAGGTGCAACCCCCATAGGCAGAACAACGTGATGTGGAAAGCGCGACTCATTTCACACGAACACCTTGGTCACGCGAACCTCTTGGTCATGCGAACACCTCATCGACGGAGGTGTACTCGCCGGTGTCGGAGAACGGGACGTATTCGAACTTGCGTCCCGAAGGCGTGTCGGTAATGCTTTTCGTCCAATTGATGCCTAGGGCGGAGTAGATGCTCGCGGTGATGTCTTCGGTATAGATCGGCCTGCCGCGCGACCAGCCGGGCTCGATAACCTGTGCGCCCTCGGCATCCGTGGCGCCGATGATCGTCGCGCCGGCGACGCCGCCTCCCATCATCAGCGCACTCATGGCGTCTTTGTGGTGGTCGCGGCCCCCGACGCCATTGAGATCACCGGGCGTGCGTCCGAACTCGCCCATCATCACGATCAGCGTTTCGTCCAACTTGCCCGCGGCTTTGAGGTCTTCGACGAGACAGCCGACCGCGGTGTCGAGCTCGTTGCACAGCACGTACAGGTTAGGCATGTAAGCGCGGTCCCACATGTTCTGGTGCGTATCCCACCCATGGCTTTGGATGGTGATGTAGGCTGCGCCGGAGTCTGACTGAATGGCGTTGCGCGCCACGATGCACGAGCGCCCGAATTGGTTCGCGCCGTAGCGTGCGTCGTCCTCGTTATCGAACTTGAAGACATTGCTGATGACGGGGTCGTACATGAGCCCGCGTGCGGAGTTGTAGAACTCCGCGTGCGCCGCCATCGACTGGTCAGGAGGGTTCGCCAGGAATGGCGCTTCCAACTGCTGCAGCAGGGCGAACTTCTGGTTGAAGCGTGCTTGGCTGGCGTCACCGAAGTAGTTGTGCTCGAGAATGTCGAGGCCGTCGGCTTGCACCGGCGGTCCGAAGGGCTCGAACTCGCCCCCGAGGAACGTCGCACCGCGCACCGGGCCGTTGAGCGAGAGAAACGGTGGCATGTTGCCGCGTCCGCCCAATTCGAGACTGACGACCGCGCCGACATGCGGCGTCTCGGCTTCGAACGCGGGGTTCGATGGGTGCGACGTCTGCAAGTAGAACTGTCCCCGCTCGTGAGCCGCCTCCCAGCTCTTGACCGAGCGAAGGATGCACATGTCGGCGGCATGGGCCGCGAGCTTCGGGAACAGCGTCGTGTTCAGGACAATGCCGCCGGCGAACTGTTGCAGATTGGCGTCGCTGGGGTTCCAGCCGGCGTCCTTGATATCAAATGTGTCGAGGTGGCTCGGCGCGCCGTTCATGTTGATGAATACGCACTGCCGCGCCGTGGCGCGCGGCTGCACTTCGAGCATCTTCACTTGGGCGTCGCCCCGCCTCGTCAGCGCGTGCAGCGCGGCCCAGGCCCCGAGGCCGCCGAGCCATTCGCGGCGAGTGGGTTTGGTGCATTGATAGCAGCGGTTCATCGGTGGCCTCACCTCGCCATCTCAGTGGTTGAACAGAAACTGCGTCTTGTTCAGGAGCGCCCACTGCAAATCAGACAACCAGATCTGACGGTTGCTCCGGTTCGGCGCGAGTGAAATCGCCAACTCGTTGCTTGTCGGCTCTCGGCTTAGCGTCGCCACAAAAAGCCGGCGCACGGCTTCGGCGTCGGTGATGTCGGCCGCGGTGAGTTGTGCAATACGGTTCGCCGCGTTGCCGAAGGCGTTGCCGAACAGCCGGAAGTTCATCTGGAAGCTGTTCATCAGGAACAGTGTCTGCGTCAGACGCGTCTGGTCGGTGCGATCCTGCTGCCACCAGTTGCCCCGGCCGAACTCGTTCAGGAAGCTCATGACCGGATAGTTCGTGCGCGGCTCGGTCGTGTCGGGCAGTTGCACGGCGTACTGAAGCGGATCGTCAAAACCGTCGAGGAACATCGGCGTGCGCGTCAGGGTCGCCTCGGCCACGGCATCGTAGATCTCCTCGGCCATCAATCGCCGCGGGAAATGCTTTGCGAACAGCTTGGTGTATTCGGGCTTCCACGCCCCTGGATAGCTGATCGATAGCTGATAGGCGTTCGACTCGGCGAGCAGCCGAATGATCGGCCGCAGCCGGTAGCCACCGTCAATGAAGCGGTCGGTTAAATCCTCGAGCAGCGCGGGATGGCTTGCCTGCAACGTCCACGGTGCCGGGGGCGGATTGTCGGGGTCGATGCGCGCCAGGTCCCAAGCGTCGGGCGGATCGACAATTCCGATGCGGAAGAAGTGCGCCCACAGATAGTTCACGGTGGCGCGGGCGAATTGGCGGTCGGCGGTGAGGATTCTCGCCAGCTCTTGCCGCCACTGGCCGGACGCGGGCTCCTCGCCGGTCAGGAAGTACGCCGGCGTGTAGGGGCCGGGACGTCGCGGAGGCCGCGGCCCGGGGTTGCCCGGGTCCGTGATGCCGTGGTAAAAGCCCTCCGACCGGTCATGCACAAAGACCTTTGCCTGCTGGCCGTAAGCGTCCGCGGGTGCCTGGATCATGACGATTCGCGAGACGAACGCCGCCATTTGCCAGAATTCCGCACGCTTGCGCCCGGTGAGGTAGAGGTTGATGTCTTCGAGATGCCGCCTGCCGTCGTGGCACGACACGCACTGCGTTTGAACGCCGAGGAACAGGGTCGTCACGCGGTTGGTCAGCACGTCCCAGGTGTCTTGCACCGGGTCGCCGATCTGTGTCGCGCGGACGGCGAAGTTCGGGGGCCCCAGTTGGTGGCTGTCACCGCCGGCCGTAATCAGTTCGCGTACGACCTGGTCATAGGGGCGGTCTTGCGTGATGAAGTCGCGAAGATACTGGTGGAAGAGATTGCGCCCGGGAATCCCGATGAAGTTGTAGTAGTTGCTACCGACCTCGAACTGGTTGCCGAAGAACAGCGTCCAGTAGTCGACGAACGCGCCGCTGCCGATCAGCGAATCGATCAGGGCCGCGCGCTTGTTGCCAGACCCATCAGCCTCGAAGGCTTCAACCTGCTCGCGCGTGGGAATGCGGCCGGTCAGATCAAGGGTCACGCGGCGCAGGTATTCCGCGTCCGTGGTCAGCGGAGCAGGGTCGACGCCCGCGGCAGCGATATCCGAGAAGATCGCGTCGTCGATAAAGTTGATGCGCTGCGGGGCCTCGCGTTGTACCGGGGGGTTGACCGACAGGCTCTCGTAGCGACGGGCGCCGCCTCGGCTCCGAAGCGGCAACAACAGAAAGGTGCGCTCGCTCGCCAGCGCCGCCTGCACCTTCGCCCGCTGCGCGGCGGGGTACGCCGGACAAGTGCCGTCCCCTGCCCCCGCGAGCGCGGGAGCCGTCAGCAGGACGAGGGCCAACACCGCCGGGCCCCAGCCGGTGGGGGATTTGCGACCTGCAACGAGGGGGAACCTCTTTTGAGCTGTTCGTGTCGCCACGTAGATTAGTCCGCTTTGGAGTGCGGTTTATAGGACAGCGATTCCAGCCCTTGCACTTGCGAAACCGGAGCCCGAGCCCGCGGGGGGATTGTCGTTGCCGGGCCGTGGGCCCCGTGTCCTCACGGGCGCATCAGTGCAGCGCTAGTTGAAAGGTAATACGCGGTGCGCCGCCCACGGGTTCCTCTCTCGAGCCATCCTTCTTTTCGATCCTAGCATCGCAACCGTAGGTTTTCTGTCGGTGATAGTCCCTAGTCCTCAACGCGGCATTCGGCCTACGTCGGAGGGTGGCGTGAAACGCCAAACCGCAGCTTGCCCAGCGTGGGATCTGGCGTTGGTCCGCCGTCATGACCAACAAAAGAAGGCAAGAGTGCCACCATCCCCGGTGAGTTGCCCATCGACGCCCAGAGCCAGATGCGCCGCGGTCCGGCTGCCGACTCTCCGGCGACCGGAGGTTGAAAATCGATCGAAACTTGAGCATTGGTGAGTTGGAAGTTTCAAGTCAGTAACCCCACAATCAGCAGAGGAAGTCTATTTTTCAGAGGCCATCGGAATGCTCAGGAACTTTAATGTCGCTTGGAGAAACCCCTCCTCTCATGCCCCAACTATTTTCTTGGAAGATAAGGCTCGCTCTCTCTTTTCGATTGCTCAGGCCACGATGGATCATCTGTCTGAAAAACTTTCTGGGGTGCCCATGCCCAATGCGCAAGAAGGATCAGGAGAAATAACATGAGCGACAAAGAGAAGTACGAACAGGCCGGTCGGTATCTGGCAGAGAACAAGAGTCTCGACACGGAACTAGCGCATCTGAGAGCAAAGCTCGCTGATCATGCCATTACACTCGATCAGTTGTCGAAGTTCTTACATTCAACCATCAAATACGACACACCGCCAGCTTACAGACCGCCAGAGGAGCCGGACTGGACAACCCTGCCCACTGCTGGCGAGATCCGGAGACTCCTTGATGAACTGGAACAGAAACGCGCACGCCAAGCCGAGGTCCGCGAAAACCTGCGTCGTTTGTGGAGGCTGGGGCCGTTACGCGAACACTTTCTCGACCAAGCTCCCCCGTACGCCGGTCAACCGCTGGTCCAGCCCTTGATAGAAATACGTGAGTTTCTTATGGTCGAGCCCCATCAGGTGCAGGATGGTCGCGTGCAGGTCTGACACGTGCACCGGGTCTTCGACGGCCTTGAACCCTAGCTCATCGGTTGTGCCGATCGACTGGCCGCCCTTCACACCCGCGCCGGACAGCCACATCGTGAACCCCTGCCAGTCGTGGTCGCGTCCGGGACGGTCGACGCCCTCGCTGGTGGGCGTGCGGCCGAACTCACCGCCCCAAACCAGCAGCGTTTCGTCCCACAGGCCAGTGCGCTTGAGATCAGCTATGAGGGCGGCGATGGGTTGGTCGGTCTCGCCGGCGTGAAGCGTGTGGTTGGTGATGCAATCGGTGTGACCGTCCCAGGTATCTTCGATATGGCCGCCACCGGAGTAGAGTTGCACGAACCGCACCCCGCGCTCGAGCAGCCGCCGCGTGACGAGGCACTTGCGGCCAAAGTCCTCGGTGATCTTCTTGTCGAGGCCGTACATCTCGCGGGTCTGCACACTCTCCTTGTTCAAGTCCACGGCTTCGGTAGCGGTGGTCTGCATGCGATAGGCCAGCTCGTATGACTCCATTCGCGCCGCCAACTCGGAGTCGTGAGGGTATCGTTCCAGGTGCTGCTGGTTCAACTCGCCCAACACATCAAGCGCGTGGCGTTGCGTGCGCTCACCAGTTCCCTCGGGCGTCGTCAGGTTCAACAAGGGCACGCCGCCGCTGCGAAACAGCGTCCCCTGGTAAGCCGCGGGCATGTAGCCCGCCGTCCAATTGGACGCGCCGCTGATGGGGCCGCCCCTGGGGTCGGTCATCACGACATAGCTGGGCAAGCTCTGGTTTTCCGTGCCGAGGCCATAGCTCAGCCACGATCCCAGCGACGGTTTGCCGATGGTGACGCTGCCGGTGTTCATCTGGAGGCAACCGGAGGCGTGCGCCGCGGTATCGGTATGACACGACTTGATCACGCACAGGTCGTCGGCGAACTTCGCGGTGTGAGGGAAGATGCTGCTGATCCACTGGCCACTCTGGCCATGCTGTTTGAACTCGAACGGGCTTTGCATCAAGTGGCCCACGGGACGGTTGTTCGACCCGACAACCGCATCGCCTGTGTACGGCTTGCCGTTGTACTTGGCCAGCGCCGGCTTGTAGTCAAAAGTATCGACCTGACTCGGCGCACCATTCATAAACAGGAACACAACGTGTTTCGCCTTGGCCGCGAAGTGCGGCTCCTTGGCCGCGAGCAAACCCGCCGCCCCCGGGCCGCCGGTTGTCGCCGCCCGCGCCTGTTGCGCGAAAAAGCCGTCGCGCGTCAACAGATCGATCAACGCCAACATCGGGAAGCCTGCGCCGACATTGCGGATGAACTCACGGCGGCTGCCTGAGTGGCGCGATGACTTCAAACTGGAACGATTAACCCGGCTATCCATGGCGTCTCCCCGTCGGCTAATCCGTATAAACAAACTCATTCAAATTCAAAATCACCCGGCACATCTGCACCAACGCCTTGCGATCCACATCGTCGGGCGTGAGGTCGGGCTGCTCTTGCCGCAACTTCGATGACTCGCGCTCGCGAAACTCCATCAACGACCGCCGCTCTTTCCGGGTCGGCGGCCGCGCTAGCGCCAACCGGTACGCCCGCTCGATCTGCCGCTCCGGGTCCCCCCCGACTTCCGCCACCAAACGCCGGGCCCAATGCCGCGCCTGCCGGTTCACGAAATCGCCGTTGAACAACGTCAACGCCTGGGGGGCGACGCTTGTGTTCACGCGGCGAGCCGATGTCCGCGTCGTGTCGCACAAGTCGAGCACTTCAAGCATCGGCACGATCATCGACCGCTTCACAAAGGCATAGATCGTTCGCCGCGAGGCCTCGTCTTCGCGAAACGGTTTCCAAATCTTGTCCGGGTCAGGATGCCCCTCCAGCGCCGGCGCCGGCACAAACGGGTACATGCTCGGGCCGTACATCTCGCGGTTCAACCGCCCACTCACCGCCAGCATCGAATCGCGAATCGCCTCTACCTCCAGCCGTCGGTAGGGGAACCTCCACAGCAGCCGGCTCTCGGGGTCCGCCTGGCCGTACTCGTCGTTCCACGACTTACTCATCGCATACGCCGCGCTCGTCATGATCAGCCGATGGAGCTTCTTGAACGACCAACCGTTGTCGACGAACCAGTTCGCGAGCCAGTCCAACAATTCGGGATGCGTGGGCTCATCGCCCATCACGCCGAAGTCGCTCGGCGTACGCACCAGCCCCTCGCCGAAATGGAACTGCCACACCCGGTTCACAATGACGCGCGCCGTCAACGGGTTGTCTGAACTCACAATCCACCGCGCCAAACGCAACCGCTGCAAAGTGGTGTCCGTGGGCCCATCCTCGTAAACCACCGCCGTCGCCAACGCTTTCCCGGCGGGATCGAGAATCGCCGGCACCGCGGCCTGGACTGGCGGACCGTGTGCCCCCGCCTTGCCACGGATCAGCAAGTGCGTCACCGGCGGCTTGGGCTCCGGCTCGTTGAGAAAGTATCCGCGCGGCAGGTCGGGCGTCTCTTCGCTCAGCTCGCAGACGATTTGTTCAAGCGACTCGATTCGGCGTCGCTTGTCCGGAGGAAACGCGAGCGCAATTTCTGTGTCGAGCTGTGTCTGGTGCTTCTTGACGAGGTCCCGCTGCTCGGGCGTCCACTCCCTGGGGTCCGCTCGAAACGCTTCAAGCACTTCCGCGTCAAGGTTCGTCTCGCCACGCGTGAGGAAGTCCTTGCGCACGTCCTCGCGAATCTTCGCGATGACTTCTTCCAGCGGCTTGATCTTCGCGTCACGCCGGTTGAGTCTCTCGATTTCCGCCGGCTTGCCGATGGGCAGGTCCAACTCCCGCCGGCCGTCCTGTGGCCGCTGCAGCGGATTGAAGATGGCGAGGAAGCTGTAGTAGTCCTGCGCGCTCAGCGGTTCGAACTTGTGATTGTGGCAACGCGCGCACCCGAGCGTAAGTCCGAGGTAGACTTGCGCGGTGGTACTGACCAGGTCGTCGAGCTGATCGTAGCGGTCCGTCGCGGGATCGGCCGGTTCGTCGTCCCACGGGCCCAGGCGGTTGTAGCCGGTGGCGATGAGCGTCTCGGCATTGCGGTCGGGCAGCTCATCCCCCGCAAGCTGTTCCAAGACGAACCGGTCGTATGGCTTATCGTCGTTGAACGCCCGAATCACATAGTCACGGAAACGCCACACGTACGGCTTCGTCGCATCGCGCTCGTAGCCGTTGGTCTCCGCGAAGCGCGCCAGATCGAGCCAATGCCGCCCCCATCGCTCGCCATAGCCGGGACGGGCCAACAGATCATCCACAATCCCTGCCAGCGCCTTCGGCGAAGGGTCGGCGTAGAACGCGTCCTGCTCGGCGATCGTCGGGGGCAGGCCGATCAAATCCAGGTAAGTCCGCCGCAGCAACTGATGGGGCTTGGCACGCGGATTAGGCTTCCAACCGCGTCCTTCGAGTTTCGCGAAGACAAAACGGTCGATGGGGTTCTGGACTCGCTCCCGCAGCGCTGCCGACGCGACCTTGGGCGGCTCCGGCTCCCCGCGCGGTTGGAAAGCCCAGTGGTCGCGCCCATCCGGCTTGGCCGCGTGGTCCCCAGCCGACCGATCGTCCGAAGCATCCTCCGGCCAGACAGCGCCCTGATCGATCCACGCCCGCAACGACGCGACCTGCTCAGGGGTCAGCCGCGGCCCCTCGGGCGGCATGATCAGCTTCTCATCCGCACCCGACACATAGCGGATCAACAGGCTTTGGCCGCTCTCGCCGGGTACGATCGCCGGCACGCCGGACCCGCCGCCCCGCAACGCCTCGGCCTTGCGGTCAAGACGAAATTCACCAAGCTGCGCCGCCGTCCCGTGGCACAGGTAACAACGCGATTCGAAAATAGGCTGAATGTCGCGCGCGTAGTCGGCAGCGCCGGCTGGCTGAGCCGAAAGCAGCGAAAAGGGGGCCTGCGCTCCCGCCAGGAGCACAGCCAGAAGAGGTAGGAAATACAATGGTTTGGAGCTGAGGGTCACCCCTTTTCCTTGCGCCTACTATACCGCATCGGGTCCGGCGGCTCGACCCCGTTGGGGCGGAGTGCTGGCTCCGCCTGCTCCCTCAACCGGCTGCATCGGCTCCTTGCAGCCAAAGGTCGACACAGCGGCCGACCCCTACGGGCTGGTGCGCCCAAACCCTTCAGAACAGGTCCGGAGTAAACGGCACCCGCACCGGTGCTTCCACACCAACACCCTGAATCACGATCTCGCGGCCTTCAATCGCTATGTCCTTCACGCCACTAAACCCCTCCGGCACTCTCGCCATGAACGCCAGGTAGCGGGCCGTGATCTTCTCCTTGCCCTCGAACCATCCGAACGTCCGCGTGTCGTACATCTTCGGATGCTTGAAGTATTCGCTCGCTGTCCCCGGGATGCGCGTGTTGCCGAACTCCATCCCCCGGGTCATCGCTTTGCCGTTCCAGGGCGGAACCTGCAACTCGCGGTTCTCCTCCCACACCATCATCCACGGGTAGTCTACGCGATGAAACAGATAGGCGATCAGCAGATGGTGCTCGGTATTGACCGCGGCGATGTACTCGACTTCCCGCCCGGTATCCATCAGGAAATAGGCCATCTTCTGGCTGGGCGGTTCGGGAGCGAAGCGCCGGTAGTCCATCGAGGGCTCATCGGCGGGACCCACCGGCCAGTCGGCCAACGATCCAGGCTGGTCGGGTCCCAGGTCGCCTTTGGTGGCGGACGCGTCAAAGAACGTCGACGCGGGATCCACAAACGGCGGCCCGAACGTCACGTGCTGCACCCAGCCAAACGGACGGTCGAGGCTCAACTTGTTCTCGGCCGTCTCTTCGACGTAGAGCACCGGCTGGCCCTCCACCAACCGCATCGTGCGCGTGATCGCGGTTTGTGACTGTGGCAGGTCGAAGCGGTGGACCAGCGAGGTCGCGTCCTGCGAGAGCTTGTGCGCGGCCAGGGCGTTCGTTTCCCCGTGGTACGCCAACCCGGCGGCGAACTCGGTCTCCGACGGCGCGCCCCAAAAGTCGAAGCACAAATTGTGCCCCATGATGCCGGAGAGCAAGTGCCCCTCGGAATCCGTTCCGTAAGTTCCGGCGTGCTCCTCCGCGTCGAACGTCGACGGCTCAATCGAAGGCCAAGGCGGAATCCACAGCGGATTGATCGACTCGCCGCCGGCACCCTTGAGGACGATCTCGGCGATATGCCCGCCACCTTCGAGGACGGTTACCCGAAGCCGGTCGTGCTCGAGCCGCCAAGCTTTGCGGTTCTCAAAGGTGAGCAAGCTTTCGCTTTCGGGCATAGCTGAAGGCTCCTGCTGACACGCGCCGAACAGCGACGCAACAAGAAGAACGAGCGAGAGAGACGCAACGGTAGGTTTCACGGCTACCCATTATGACCGATTCGCAAACCACTGATACGACACCCGGCAGTGTCTCAGTTTCAACTTCACCCGTTCCATTGTGCTTCGTGCGGCGCCGAAGCAGCCGCCTTCAGGCGGTTTCCGCGCGAAGCGCGTTGTAGGCCGGCTGTTTACGGCCGGTTCGGCGCTCCCAGCTACGCGCTGGAAGGGCGTTTTGAACGTCCTTCCTCGGCTGGCTTCAGCCACGTCCCGGCCCCTATCCGAACCCCGAAAGATTCGTGCGATCATGCTCCGGCGTCCTCTGGAACTTCTGCTGAAACCCAAACTGAGACACTACCCGATACCCGACCGTGACTTTCTGTTGACCCAGTGGTCGCCCCCGGGTAGCCAGAGCCTCGCCTTGTTCGCGATCGAAGCAGAGAATCAGATGATTGGCGAGGGGTGCCACCTCGGAGGACCGGACCCGAACCCGAGGTATCACCCATTGACTTACTAAGTCAATGGCTTATAGTAAAAGCGTGCGCTTCGACTGGGACCCGCACAAAGACGAAGTCAATCAGCAAAAGCAGGGGCTCTCGCTCGACGAAGCTGCGGAGCTGTTCGCCGGCAACAACGACTATCTGGAAATCTACGATGAGGAACAGTTCCGACGAAGAGGATCGCTTCATTGCGATCGGTACGATCCGCGCCGGCGTCGTCGCGGTCGTCTACACCGAGCGCCAGGACGACGTCATTCGCATCGCAAGCGCAAGGCGGGCTACACGGAAGGAAGTCCGCCTTCTGCACCAGTATCTGGGAGATACCGATGGTTGATGATATTCGCGAGTTGACCGAACAAGACTTCGCACGCGCCATTCCTCGTAAGCAGCGCGAACGCATCATGCGCGGCCAGATTGATCCGGTGAAAGACATTGTGGCCCTCCGCCGCTTCGCCGGGCTGACACAGGAGGAGTTTGCGGCAGCTCTGAGCATCAGCGTTCACACGTTGCGGAATTGGGAGCAGGGTCGCCGAAGCCCCGAGGGTCCGGCACTGGCTCTGTTGCGCGTTGCAGCTCGGCACCCACGGGTATTGCGGGAGAACCTCGCAGCAACCGCTTGAATCACTCGGTCGGAAACAAGCTTGCATCTTGACAACCGGCTGGCTCCCGCCCAACGAGAGCCGCTGTCTCCGGTCGCCATATAGCCATATAATTGTGGTCGGCCCGCACGTGATCCCCCTCCGCGGGGCGAAACTGACACCGAGGCAACCATGGCAAACCGAGCTCTGCTTCTCCTGGGTCTAGCGGCTCTGGCGTCCGGCCTATTGAAAGCCCAAGAGCCCAGGCATGTCGAGCCCGGCCATGTCGACCCCTGGCCCGTCTTGCGAGCGGCCGCGGCGGCCATGGGCACCGACAACCTGAAGTGCATCACCTTCTCAGGTACCGGCTATGCCGGCAAGGTCGGCCAGAACATCACCCAGGATACCGATTGGCCCGACGGTGAGCCCCTGGCCAACTACACCCGCACCATCAACTACGAAGCCCGGTCATCAGTAGAGCGTTTCGATCGCAACCCGGGCATGAATCCGCGGTCGTGGAAGTACGGCACCGGCTGGCTGGGGGGAACACCCCTCCAACAGAACGAACGCCAGACATTCGTGGTGAGCGGCGACCACGCCTGGTACATCGATGGAGAGGACGGCGAGCCGATTCCCTCCCCTGCCCGCGCCGAGCTCTGGCAGCTCGACATTTGGCTCAATCCTCCGGGCTTTATCAAGGCGGCCATGGCCCCCGGTGCCAACCCCACTGCGATCTGGCGATGGGAGATGGCCGAAAGCGGGCGTGACGGCGCGACGACCGCCGGCATCGAAAAGATCATCGTGGTATCGGCGACCGTCCTCGGCAGGTACCGCGTCAACGCCACAATCAACAGCCGC
>JAKZVK010000250.1:0-3997 GCA_047516085.1 Bryobacterales bacterium | reverse complement strand
GCTGTGGGGCCACGCCCTGCATTCCTCCGGCTTCGTGGCTCCCACCGCTTCACCACGAAGTGACGAGAATACCCTCCACAACCCCTTTCCCGCCGTCTTCTATAGCTCCCGCTATAGTTGACTGGGCCAATGCCCAGACCACGGACTTCCGTCCGTGGCTCGGTTGCGTTGGATGGCGCGGTTGCCGTGGGCTGGGCTTCGCACCGTCTCGGAGCGCTCCAGCCACTTCCGAGGCGCGTGAGAGTTCGTGCCGGACCGCTCCCTTATGGTCACAGCTCGGTTTCTGGTCCCGCGGGCTGCGGGGCGAGTTTTTCACAGCTTCTGACGGGGCCTACAGAGCAATATTGCCGTTCGGCTCGTTCTCGTCTTCCGCGTCTGGACCGTCTATGTCCAGGTCTTCGACCTCCGGGACATCCGTGGCCGGCTCTGGCGCGACCGCTTCCGCCGGCGCTGCCTCTTGCACGGCAACCTTCTCCGAGCCTGGTTCGTCGTCCTCGTTGGCCTTGTAGAGATACTTGATGCTCTCTTTGTAGATGAGCAGGTTGACTTCGTCGTCGCGGCGAATCTTGATGCAGGCGCGGTCGTACCACTCGATCGAGCCACACACTTCCTCACCGTCAGTCAGAACTAGCACCATCGGCGTCTGGTTCTGCATTTGCTTCACGAAATAGAAGCTTTCCGCGTTGGTGTGGTCGGCGGGCGTGGGGCGATTGCCGCGCAGCGGCCCGCCCTTCTGGGGCGCGTTCCGTAGAGGCCCGCTACGCTGCGGCGAGCTACGCGGGGGGCCGTTGCGCTGCGACGTCTTGCGCTGCGACGTGTTGCGCTGCGACGTGTTGCGCGGCGGCGTGTTGCGCGGCGATGAGTTGCCCAGCGACGAGTTGCCCGGCGACGAGTCTCTCTCGGGCGTCTTGCGCCGTTTTTGCTCCAACTCCTCTTTCATCGCCGTAAGTGACGGTCGGATGAGTTTGCGGTGGTTGATCTCTTCAGCTTCTTCCATCATCGAACCCCTCAGAGAAACTGCATTGCCGGCCGGACTGCACAACAGAAAGACGCACGCGAGACAGATGCCTCGACATCGAAACCTGCGCTGTCTGGTGTTGCTGATCCGGCGAACCCTGGCCTTTCGACCGGGCTAGGGAAAGCGACTTCGCTTTCGAGTTGTTTCATAAATAGCACAAAGCGGCCCGCGACCGCAACGCGACTCGTCGGGCGACGCCGCGGGCCGAGTTCCGTAAGTGTTTTTTCACGGCCCCTGAGGGTGCGATGCCGTCATGGGGCGGCGACCGCCCTTCGCAGACCGAGAGCGAGGGCTTCGAGGGCGATCTGCTTCTGAATGTTGCGGCGCTGGAGGCTCTCGATCTCGCGCAGATCATCGACCGCTCGCTGGAGCCAGGGAAACGACGCGCTTGCAGCAAGGGTGGTCAGTTCGTCGCGAATGTCCTCGTTGACAAGAGGCCGTTGGGGCGTGAGCATCAGGCGAAGCAGATCCTGCAACAGGCCGAAGAGCACGTCGATCAGCAAGTCGAGTTTCTCTTGGCTCTTGCGGGCGATGCGTTCGGTCTGGGCCAGCAGTTCGGCGAAGCTGCTGCTCGCGAGCGCGGTGCGGGTCAAGGTCAGCATGACGGTACGACGCTCGAGGTAGATATCGATGTCGATTGTCAGGGCGCGGCCGGGGCTGCCCTGCGCCCAGCCGGCGAGTCGCGGACGGTCTTTTTGAGGGATGTCGGGACGTGTTTCGAAGAAGCGCTCCATCTCCGCGGCGGCCAGCGGTGCAAAATAGAAAGGGATCGAACGCGAACGGATGGTCGGCAGCAGGTCGTAAGGGTTCTCGGCGGTCAACACCAGAGTAAGCGTGGGTGAGGGTTCCTCTAGAATCTTGAGTAACGAGTTGGCGGCTTCGGTGTTCGCCCGATCGGCGTGGTCGATGACAAAGACCCGCCGCTTCCCTTCCGAGGGACCGAATCGTGCGGCATCACGCAGCCGGCGTGCTTGCTCAATGGTGATAAGCCGCAGCGGACCATCCGGTGGGAAGATCAGAAAGTCAGGATGCGTCGAGATGATGAGCGGACTTTCCGCGCGCTTGGCGGCGGGCAGTTTTTCCCGCTCCGCGAACTGTTGCTGGAACGATTCGCTCGATAGATCCGCCTGGAGCACGCGAAGGCATGAGGAACACGTGCCGCAGGGACTACCTGACGTTTTGCGGCATAGCAAGGCCGCGGCCAGTAGCCGTCCCACCGTTGCTTTACCGATCCCGCTTGGTCCGGCAAAGAGCAGGGTTTGCGGCAGACGATCTTCGGCGACCATGCGCCGCAAGGCTTCGACGATCTTTTCGTTGCCGACGAAGTCCGAGAACGTCATCGTAGCCAGCCTCTTAGAAAGCTCTCGACTTCCGATTCCACCGCCGTGGCGACCTGCTCGACCGAACCTTGCCCGTCAATCCGTTTGATGCGATCGGGCTCGGCAAGAGAGAGCTCCCGGTAGCCTTGTTGTACGCGTTGGTAGAACGTCAGATCCTGGCGCTCCATGCGGCTCTCGTCGTGCTTCTGTCCACGATTGCGGTCAAGCGCGCGGCGGAGCCCGGTGGCCGCTTCGATCTCGAGCAGGATCGTGAGGTCGGGCTTCAGGCCCCGGCAAGCGACCTGCTCAATACGCTGGACGACGTCAACGCCCAGCTCGCGTCCGTAGCCCTGGTAGGCCACAGTGGCGTCGGTGAAGCGGTCGCAGACCACAATGGACCCGGCATCGAGGGCCGGCAGAATCACCTGCTCGATGTTCTGCGCGCGCGAAGCAAAGTAAAGCAGCAGCTCGGGGATGGCGCCCAAGTCCCCGCTGGCGGTATCAAGCAGCAGCCGGCGAATACCATGGCCGATGCGAGTGCCACCGGGCTCCTGGGCGACGACGACAAGGTGGCCCTGGGCTGCAAGCTTTTTCTCAAGCCGCTCAAGCTGAGTGGTCTTCCCACTCCCGTCGATCCCCTCGAAACTGATGAACCGGCCACGCGAATTCAAGCTGAGATTATAGCGTCCCAAGCTCCCTGCCCTACCTGAGAACGGTAACGCCAGTCAATGCCTCCGGCTTGCGTCTACAGCCGATGCGGGCATGCTACGATCATTAACAACAGTGCACCACTCCGACCCTCAGGGCTAAACGGGGAGACCTTAGGACATGAGTAAACTGGGCGTAATGGGCGAGTTTGTCCTCTTTCTGCGGCAAAACAAGAAGCTGTGGCTGCTGCCGATCGTGCTGACGCTTGTGATGCTTGGCGCTCTGCTGGTCTTTGCCCAAACGTCGGCGCTGGCTCCTTTTATCTACACCATCTTTTAGTGCTGCAACTCGCTCACAATTCCAAGTCGGGTGCTGTGGAATTGGTCGAGGTGCCGACTCCCGTGTGCGAAGACGGCTGCGTTCTTGTGCAGACGCTCGCTTCGGCCGTCAGTGGCGGCACCGAGAGAAACACGGTTCGCGTCGGCCGCGGGTCGCTGGTCAAAACGGCCGCCTCCCGCCCGGACCTGGTGCGACGTGTCGTCAGCAAGTATCGGCGCGATGGTTGGTCTTCCACGTTCAAAGCAGTCAAGGACCGAATCGAGCGAACGACGGCGCTTGGCTACAGTTCCGCGGGCCGCGTCACGCAGGTTGGCGCCGGCGTTGGCGGCATCGAGGTCGGCGACATCGAGGTGGGCGACATAGTGGCTTGCGCCGGGGCCGGCGTCGCCTCCCATGCCGAACTCGTTTCGGTCCCTCGACGCCTTCTTGCCAAGGTTCCCGAGGGAGTCGCGCCCGAGGAGGCGGCCTTCACCACCATCGGGGCGATTGCCCTGCAGGGGGTCCGCCTCGGTAAGGTCGAGCTGGGCGAGAATGTGGCGGTCATTGGCCTCGGGCTGGTGGGCCAGATCACCGTGCAATTGCTACAAGCCTCCGGCTGCCGCATCCTGGCCACCGACCTCGACCCCGGACGTGTCGATCTCGCCGCGCAGCATGGTGCCGATGTCGCCGTCAC
>JAKZVK010000249.1:0-2821 GCA_047516085.1 Bryobacterales bacterium | reverse complement strand
CCGCTTTTCTTGACCGCTTCGAGGATCTCGAACCCCTCTTCGATGGTGTGCGTCAGGGGCTTTTCGCAGTAGACGTGCTTGCCGGCTTCGAGCGCAGCGATGGCCATGTCGCGGTGCAGATGCTCGGGCGTGAAGATGCCGACGGCGTCGATCGATTTGTCCGCGAGCATCTTGTAGTAGTCGCCGTAGGTTTCCGGCGCCGACTTTTGGGCGGTCGCGACATCGTCCTTCGACATCGCCAGACGCGGCGAGTAGGTGTCGCAGATTGCCTTGACATAGGCGTCTTTGCCCGCGACGTTAAGCATGGTCTTGATATGCTTGCCGCCTCGGTTGCCCAGGCCCACCCAGCCTAGGGCGACCTTCGTGCCCGAGGTTTGCGCGTTCAATAGCGCGGGCGCGGCGGCGACGGCGGCCGAACGAGTCACGAAGCTACGTCGAGAGATTCCTTTATTCATAAGGCACCGTTTCGTGGTTTGAGAATATCAGCAGCCGAAGACCGCGGGCAAGCGGCGGGCGGAATGCTGGGAACGTGCGGGGATGCGTGTGCGTTCACGCCCGTTGAGCCGGCTGTCTAACCAATACGACGCCCGCCACCAACCCCAGCATGAACTTCAGCATGTCGAGCGCCGTGTAAGCTCCGTGGAGTCGCCAGAAGGGCGCCGCCTCGGGCGGAGGCGGCTCGCGTGGCACGAAGTCCATCAAGCGGCCAAGGCGGACCGTCTCCGGCACAACGTAGAACTGCAACACGACGGTGATGAGCAGCATGAGGCCTATCCCGGCGAGCAGCAACTTGCCACTACGGATCCGCCAAGCCAGCGCGAAAGCGGCGACGGCCAGCGGGACCTGCACCCACCCCCAGCCGTTGAAGAACACGCGGTTCACCTCGGAGGCTTGATGTCGCAGGACGAGCCGCAGGTTCTCCGGCGAGAACGCGGCGGTCGTGTCGGCCAACCCGTCGCTGGGCGTCTCGAGCAGGCGGGCGGCTACGGCGAAGTTTTGCGTCGCCACCAGCCACATGAACACGCTCGCGCCGCACCAAGCCCCGAGCAAGAAAAGAAGTACGCCGCGCAGAGTCATGAACTCTCAGGTCACCACAGGCCGCAGCCGCTTGGCAACCTCGACCGTGGTGACGAGCCCCCGGTCCCTGAAGCCCCGCAAGGCGTTAGCCTTCACTTCAAGAGACTTCTACGTTGTTACCATCGCCTGCCCGTACCACGATACAATCGGACCGGAATGGTCGGCACAACCATCTCTCGCTACGGCATCTTCCACTACGGCATCTCCCACTACGGCATCTCCCACTACGGGATCACCGAGAGGCTCGGCAAAGAGCGCCATGGGCGTGGTCTACAGGGCTGAAGACACGCGTCTTGGCCGGTCCGTTGCGCTGAGGTTTCCAGCGCCACACTTGGTCTCGAACGCTGACGGAGATCGAACGTAAGACAGACCAGACAAGGATCAGGCATGGATATCACGAAAGACCAACTACTCAAGGCCTACCGCGACATGAAGACGATCCGGGAGTTCGAAGAGGGTCTCCACGTGGAGTTTGCGACTGGTGACATTCCGGGCTTTGTGCATCTCTATGCGGGCGAGGAGGCCATCGCGGTGGGGGTTTGCATGCACCTCAACGAGAACGACAAGATCGCCAGCACGCATCGAGGTCATGGACATTGCATCGCGAAAGGGTGCGACGTGCATGGCATGATGGCCGAGATCTTCGGCAAGAAGGACGGCCTGTGTGGGGGCAAGGGCGGCTCCATGCACATCGCCGATCTGGAGCTGGGGATGATGGGGGCCAACGGCATCGTTGGCGGCGGCCCGCCCCTCGCCTGTGGCGCCGCTCTTGCCGCTAAGCAAAAGGGCAAGAAAGGCGTCGCGGCCACCTTCGTCGGTGACGGAGGCTCGAATCAGGGCACGACGCTGGAAAGCCTCAATCTGGCATCGATCTGGCAGCTCCCCTGTATCTTCGTCATCGAAAACAATGGCTACGCCGAGGCTACATCGAGCAAGTACTCGGTGGCGGGGGCTGATGTTGCCGCAAGGGCCAAGGGCTTCAACATGCCGGGCGTTACGGTCGATGGACACGATTTTTGCGCCGTCTACGACGCAGCCGAGCAAGCGGTTGACCGCGCCCGAGACGGCGGCGGCCCCACTCTGATCGAATGCAAGGTCAACCGCTACTACGGCCACTTTGAAGGCGACGCCCAGACCTACCGCGGTCCCGACGAGGTCAAGAACCTCCGTGAAACGCGAGACTGCATCGCCAACTTCGCCCGTTCGCTGACCTCGTCGTCGCTCGTCACGGCCGAGGATCTCGCGAAGATCGACGACGAGGTCAAGGCCTTTATCGATGACGCGGTCACTAAAGCGAGGGAAGCGGCGGATCCGGATTCGGCGGACCTGTTGACCGACGTCTATGTGTCGTACTGAATGGCACTTGCCGTACTGAATGGGGAAGGCAATCCATGGCTAGAAGAATCACTTTTCAGCAAGCGGTCGGCGAGGCTCTGGGGCAGGAAATGGAGCGTGACGAGTCGGTCATCCTGATGGGAGAAGACGTCGCCGGTGGCTGTGGCGCGGACGGCGAGATGGACGCCTGGGGCGGTGTGCTCGGTGTCACCAAGGGACTGTGGGCCCGCTTTCCCGATCGTGTCCTCGACACACCGATCAGTGAGTCGGCGTTCATCGGAGCCGCTATCGGCGCGGCGACCGCGGGGCTGCGTCCCGTCACAGAGCTGATGTTCGTCGATTTCATGGGCGTTTGCTTTGACCAGATCTTCAATCAAGCCGCCAAGTTTCGCTACATGTTTGGCGGCCG
>JAKZVK010000248.1:0-4821 GCA_047516085.1 Bryobacterales bacterium | reverse complement strand
GCGGTGGACGAAACGGTTATTCTTGCGCCGCCAGTTGTTGATGCCGCGGATCACCGTGTCGGCCTGGCGGGCAAGATTGTCGAGGCAGACGTCGAGGCTTCCCGCGCGCCGCCGCAGGAGGCCGGTCAGGATGAAGTGCGCGAACGGAATGGCCGGGATGCGGACGCCGTCGCCCGGACGGGTCGGCGGCAGACGGCCGAGCCAGAGCTGCCGGGCCTGCATCGTGCGAAGCGTGAAGACGCGGGTGTCCGGTTTCGGCATGACGGTGACCACCGGCGTCTGCACGAAGCTGCCCTGCGTCACCGGGCCGCTGTTGGCACCAGGTCGGCCTCCGCGAAGCCCGGCGCCGGGTCGTCCCAGTCCGAGAACGTGCGCACCGGAATGCTCCGGCGCACCGACGACTGCGGCCGCCCGCCCGCTCCCGGACCTTGCGCAGCGACCGGTCGATGGTCGCCGCGCTCATGGCCAGCAGTCCGGCGCGGATCTCCGGCCCGAGCCTTGGATGGCCGTGCCGCTCAATCGCCTCCACCAGTGTGGGCATCAGCGCTTTCAGGCGCTTGCCGCAGATCCGGTCCGACGCCTCCCAGAGAACCACCAGCGCGTCGCGGGCCGCGTCGTCGTAGATGCCGCCGGCCGGCCTTTCCTACCGCCGGGCGCCGGGTAGCGCACGAGTGCGGAACGGGCATTGCTTGCTTGCGGTGGAAGCCCGTGACGGCCTGGAGCTCGTCCAGAATCCGGGTCTTCTCCGCTCGGGTGCCAACCGCGCACCTTCGTGCCAGCGCGCCCACCAGTTCGTCGCGCGCCGTCGTGCTCATCTTGCTCATTCCGGTGCTCCTCGAGCCAATCCGTTGGGGAGCGTTTCAGATGAGGCAACGCACTACGCCAAGGGAGCGTTTTGGGTGAGGCAATGCGCACTTTCTCATCCTGATTGTCGCGGGCTGATCATCATGGTTGACGCGCTACAGACGCCGTTTCCGCGCACCACCGCGCCCTGCCTTACGAGGAGGTCGGCGCGGCGCTGGCGAGAATCCGCCGGTACGACGGAAATATCGCGGCGAAGCTCGCGCTTGAGTTCATTGTGCTGTGCGCGGTCTGCTCGGGCGAGGTGCGCAACGCACGTTGGGACGAGATCGAGCTCGAAACCGCCACATGGACGATTCCGGCGGAGCGCATGAAGTCGGGCCGCGACCACCGGGTACCGCTGTCGGACCGCGCCCTCGCGATGCTCGACGCGGCCGCCGCGCTCCGCGACGGAGATCTCGTGTTTTCCTCGCCCCGGCGCGGCAGGCCGCTGTCCCGCGCGACCCTCGGCCGCCTGCTGCGGGAGTGCGGTGTCGACGCGGTGCCGCACGGGTTCCGGTCGTCGTTCCGCGACTGGGCGGCCGAGCGGACGGAGACGCCGCACGCGGCGATGGAAGCCGCTCTTGCGCACACGGCGCGCAACGCCGTCGAGGTCGCCTACGCGCGCTCCGACCTGTTCGACCGCAGGCGACGGCTCATGCAGCCGTTGGCGAACTACGTTTCTGACGCCGCCTGACTCCCGCAGCGTGTTTTTCGATACGGCCATGCGCGACGAACAACGCGTGTCTGGACGGCGGAGTTTCGGGATCGACACCTCCCCGCGAAGCCCCCCAAACCGAGTACGTCGCTCACACCGCAATACCGCGTCTCAACTGCAGTCGCTTTCTCATCGTCCTCGCCGCGACCACCGCCGTCCGGACATCTCCAAGCCGCCGCCGCCGCACGCGCCATCCTTCCAAGCCAAGCTCTCCTTGCCGCCTGTGGGCGGGCGTCGCTCCGGCAGCCTCACTTAGCAAGGAAAGAAGAACCTATTGGGGTCGCACTTGGTCTGCACCTTGAAGTTGTCGTCTTCGAGTGCGTTCTTGATCAGCGCCTTCTTGTTCGGTACGTGAATTGTCGGCACCTCCCCCATCGAGTCCCGAAACCGCGGCAGCTTGTCCCACAGGTCCTTGACCTTCTTCCGAATCTTCTCCGTCCCGCACACGATGATGTCCGACTCCTCGCTGAAGTCGGGATACACAACGATTACCGGCAAGCCCATGCTGTCGATGCCGTAGTCCACTTCCTCTCGCAGCGCCCGCGAGTTCCGGGTAATCGAACTCAGAAATAGAATCAGATTCGTGGAATTGCCCAGTCGCTCGTGGATTCTGGGCTTCAAGGTCTTCTCCCAGTCACTACCATCTCTCACGTTGTAGTTCTTGTTGTGCGAGTCGATGAAAGGGAACGACGAGTCGGCTCCCTTCCATGCTCTGAGCAGGTTGTAGTAGACGAAATCTTTCGTCGCGTGAGCACCTAGGTTGCCCTCGCTAAATGGATCGTCGACGTAGAACGCCGCGTAGTTTCCGTTCCTGTATGCCACTAGGCCCAACTCCTCTTGATGCCCTTCAGATCAAGCTTCCCAGCCAACCGGCTAGGGAGTACCAACGTCACTCTGTCCGCCACCTTGCGTTCCTTTGTATGACACAGGAAAGACGTCACAATGACTTCAATCAGCTTCCCCGGCGGTAAACCTACTTTTGAAAGACCGGAGCCGATCAGCGGAATACTCACCGGCATGCCGTTCGAATATTCTCGTACGCCCTTCCATACCCCCGCCAAGCAGGTCCAAAGGTCTTGTACCGTTGCATACGCAATCAACGACTCGACGTCAGTGTGCGACAACGCCGCTAGCAGGTAGCGCTTTTCGTTGACGTCGGTATGGGCGACAGTGCCGATCGGGTATCTGACACGTTGCCCACTTGGTCTTGGTACGTTCGTGTCTTCCGGCACCACGTTCGCCAGATCGTTCGTCGTCAATTCGAAGAAGCTTCTCGCGACGCCCCCCAAAATGTGCTTGATGAATAGCCCATGCAAACTCTTCGCCGATACGAGATCGCCAAGCTCCCCGTCGAAGTATTCGTTGACGGGAATAACAACGACCCCCTCGCTCGCCAGGACGTCGCCGAACCTAATCTCGAACCACGAGTCTGAGCCGGGAATCTGGAATTCGACACGATGGACCGGCCAAGCAAGACAGACCGCCCCAATGACGGCCAAGATGACGAATCCAACGTACCAAGCCGGACCCTCGGGCATCAGCGCCGGCAAGAACTCGCCAACCGGCTCAAGCACCGCCCAGAGTGCGCCGTACGTCGCGAAACCCCCGAGAAGGAAATCCCGGACCCTGAGCTTGTTCACGTACCTCGTCATGCTGAATCACGCCGTAGCCATGCTAACGACTCGTTTGCGGAGGCCGGACTACCCACTTCGTCATGAGATGTATCAGAGCCGTCTGTTCCCATCAAATCCCCAGCAGGTTCGCCAGACGCATTCTCGCCTCGGTCGGCGTTCCGGCCATGCGGTAACGCCCGACGTCCGACAGCGCCTGCTCAAGGGTGTAGTCCTCGATGCCGCGAGTCGATTTGATGTCGATCAGCTGGGCCATCTGCTCGCGGTCCTCCTCCATCTGCGCTACCAGCACGTCCTTGTCCTCGAGCAGCTTGCCCTTGTCATTGGGCCGCTGGAAGATCGACCGGATGCCATTCAGTAGCGCAGTGGCCGCCGACATGTCCGCCACCTTGCTGCTCTGGCCGTCGCGGCTGCTGGCCGTCGCGAAGAACAGGTTCAATACCGGTACCGCATGCCACCAAGCCTCACCACCATCACGAACGCCGCCGCGCAAGAACTCCGTCTTCGCCTCGTAGTACACGCCGTCGAGGTGACCCTTGCAGGCATCCACCGTCTTGTCGCGGCACGTCTTCGTGGGCAATTCCCTGCACGCCGCGATCAGGCTTGTCACGTAGGCTTGGTCCGGTGCGAGCGCAACGTCCGACACGATCCACGTTGTGTTGGTTCCGCCAGTCGCGCATCCAGCCAACAGGTATAGGGCAAGGCCCGACAGGACCCGCGGCAAAGAGCAGCGCATGTGTGACTTCCTTGTACGATTTGTTCGTGCAATCCACTATGGGGGTGGTCCCCGGTTTCTTCAGCCCGGTCCGTTGGGCGGCGCTTATGGTGAGTAGCCCGTTATGGTGAGTGCGGGCGTCCCGACCGCTGGAACCGCCGGTTTGCGGGCCGGGACGCTTCACATAACTACGCGCTTCGTGCGTCGGCCAGGACGGCGAGCAGCCTGTCCGTTGCGTCGCTGAACGAGCCCTTGACGATGCTCGGCGGCAGCCTCGCGGCCAGGATCTCGAGTTTCTCGACGGGGTCCACCCGGAGGTAGGCCTCGGTGCTCTTGATGCTGGCGTGGCCCAGCCACAAGGACACCTTCCGGATGTCGCCGGTGGCCTCCAGCGTGTGCATCGCGCACGAGTGCCGCAGCACGTGCGGCGACACCCGTTTCCCGGCCATCGACGGTGTTCCCCGCCGCGCGGTTTCGACGTGCCGCGCCAGACGATGAGCGAAGCCGTGCCGGCTCATGGCGAAGCCGCGGGAGTTGAGGAACAGATGCTCGCCAGTACCGGTTGGCCGGACCGCCAGCCAGTCGCGAAGCACGACCCGGGTCTGCTTCCACAGTGGCAGTCGCCTCTCGCGACGACCCTTCCCGCGGCCGAGGACCGTATCCAGCGCTGTGTCGAGGTCGGTGCACAGCAGCCCGGTGGCCTCCGACACGCGCAGGCCCGCCGCGTACGTGAGATGCAGCATTGCACGATCCCGGACACCGGCGCGCGTGCTGGCGTCCGGCGCGTCGAGCAGGGACTGGACCTCGTCCCTATCGAGATAGTCGACCAGGGGCTGATCGCCCCGTTTCGCCGGTATCGCATGGATCTGCCCGGCGATGTCGAGGCACGCGGGCACGCGGTACTCCAGGTAGCGGAA
>JAKZVK010000247.1:0-2578 GCA_047516085.1 Bryobacterales bacterium | reverse complement strand
CTCGCGCCGCTTCGTTGCGGCGATTCGCTGACTGCGGATCGGCCAATTGTCAATCCAGGACGTTCAGGCGGCAGAAGAAGATTGTTCGGGGGGCATCCATATCTCTTCGCGGCGTTCGCCAGCAGAAAATTCGGCGATTCGCCTGGGGTTGCGGACAGATGACGGCCGGGTCACCAGGTTCCGGCCGATGAAGTGCAAGAATAACCGATGAGGCGTACTCGAATGTTCCATTCATGATTTCCGGAACGGGCCGATGAAGATACGGCGCTGGATTTGGCGGGCATTGCAGATTTCGACTGTCGTTACGGCGGTCGCGAACGCGGCGGTTCTGTTTCAGCACCCTTTCGCGGAACCGTATGTGGTGCGGGCGAAGGCCGAAGCCGAACTGGCGCTGGACCGGGCGATCAGGAAGCAGATGACGCCGGCCTGGGTTGCCGCGGAGCTTGACCATGCGGTGAAGAGCGAAGACCTGGACAGGGCGGAACTTCTGCTTGAACTCGTCGAGCACCATCGCATTCCGGTAGCGCAATCCCATACGACCCGCGCCAGGGAGTTCGTGAACCAGGAGACGGGCATGTGGCAGTGTCTCGCCTGTCTGGAGAATGCGGCGGAGTGCAGGACGCCAAGCGAATTTCTCCGATGCCACTTTTCGATCGAGATGTCACCCGTTGGAGACGTGAGGACCTTGATCGAGGCCGGTGCGGATGCCGAGTCGGTGGACAAGATCGACGTTACGCTGGCAGCGGTCGGTCTCGGCGCGACCGTGCTCGCTCCGCTGACCGGGGGTTCGAGCTACACGATCAAGATCGGCGCGACGGCGTTCAGGGTCGCGCGCAAGATGGGCAGGCTGGGCAAGGGGCTTGGCCGGATTGTCGCCAAGGCGGCCACGACCCCCATCCGATGGAACAAGATCTACGAGTTCGTGAAAACGGGGAAACCGAGCGCCGTCACGGACGTACGCCATCTGGAGGAAATTGGCGATATCGCCGGAAAAATCAGTACGGTTTCGAAGCACGCGAATCCACCGGACGCGATCTTCCTTCTGAAGCATGTCAATAACGGAAAGGACGCCGCCGAGCTTGCAAGCATCTCGAAGGTCGCGGGCAAGAGAACCCGCGGAACGGTCGAGGTGCTCGGGCTCGCAAAAGCGGGTGCGGCGATCAAGCGGCTGTCAAATCTCTTCATGCTTGCAGTCGGGCTTCTCTTTGCCCTGGCCGGGCAACTTGCGGCGCTTGCGTCGCCTGTCTGCATGCATCTGCTGCGCAGGATTGTCGACCCGAGCCGGGAGGAAGATGAAAAATCCCCAGCGGGCAAGGAAGACGGGAATGTCGCGCGTTGAGCGACGTTCGAAGGAAAGCCGAAACAAGTCGAAACGAATGGCCTGTTGCGCGAGCGCCCCACTTCCGTTCCAAGGGGACGGGCGTCCGATTTGCGATGAAACGGGCGATAAGGAGGATAGCAGTCTCGCAAGGACATGACGAGATGCCAAAAGGCTACTTGATTCGAATTTGTCGGTGTCGATGAAGGTATTGCCTGCCGGCCGCATTGTCCTGCGAACGGGTGTAATCTTGCGAACAGGTGACGATGTGATCGAATGTCCTTGAACGCTCCTGACAGGGAATCGGGCTGGATCCCGGCTTGGCTGTCCCTCCCACTTATTCCATCTATCGCAGAAACCTTGGAATTTTGCATCGCCACCGGATGCTGTCCCTTCTATTAACTCCATCCGGCGCAGAAACCCTGGTATTTTGGGTGTCCCAGCTACTGGCTTGTCTAGTTGCACCGAAGGACGTCCCGTTGATGACGAGGCGCGGTGATCTCAAGCTATCGCATGGTGCGACCGCGAAAGCCCGAGAGACCGCCGTGAAGCAGGATCGTGTGCAGACCACCAACGCTATCTAATCACCCTGAAAGGCCTGGATTTCTGCGCCGGACGGAGTTTATAGGAGGGACAGCCCTGATGGCAGTGCCCGCGGACGGACAACCCGTGACCAAGCACGCATCACTGGACGACGGGTTTCTCGAGGTCGCTCGGGCAATCCGCGAGATCGCGGGCCCGGTGGAGCCGCGCGCCGCCGCGGACCGCGCCGCGCGGCCTGGCGTCGCCTCCGGACACCCCGCCGCAACCGGTCCCCGTTCAAGCAATCTCCGTGTTCGGACTGATTTCACCGACCGCGACCGCCACGCCTTTCTCACCGAATCATTTGAGTACATCGCCCGGTACTTCGAAAACTCGCTTGCCGAGCTCCAAGCGAGAAACGACCCGGTGGAAACCGACTTCCGCCGGATCGACGCCAACCGGTTCGAGGCAAGAGCCTTCGTTAGCGGCGAGGAACGGGCGCTGTGCGGGATCTGGCTCGGCGGAAGATTCGGCGCCAACGAGCTTTATTTCTCCTTCGACGGGGTGGGCGATGGTAGCGGCTACAACGAATCGATGTCTGTGGCCGAGGACGGCTACACGCTGCTTCTCGCGCCGCTTGGCATGGCGCATTTCGGGCAGCAGGACGGCTCCGCACTCACGATGGAGGGGTCTGCCGAGTATTTCTGGAACTTCTTTGTCGAACGGCTCAGGTAAGCA
>JAKZVK010000246.1:0-2946 GCA_047516085.1 Bryobacterales bacterium | reverse complement strand
GTGCTCGTCGATCAGCGCCGGGCCGTCGGAGACATAGATGCAGAAGGTCTTGTCCCCGGCCACGTAGCTGTGCTCCCACTGGATGTGTTTGCCCTCGGACTGCATCGCCCGCAGAACCGCGTTGGACTGCCCGGCTGCGGCACGCAATTGCTCGCGCTCGGCAGAGCCGATGTCAGGGATGTCCCGTTCGATCACGAAGCGCCGCAGAGTCCTCCCTTGGTACTTCTGGCCTCTGACTCTAGCCCTGCGGGGGGGGGGTGCCGTTGCGAGACCGGCCGCGCGCCGAGCCAGAAGCGTCCCACGAGTCTCCAGTGCCCTGAAGTGCCTTCAAGCAACGGCGCCCAGCGGCACCGACCGGAAACCTCGCGAGGTTGGTGTCGGAGGGGAAATCAACCCTAGTGTTTCAGGGGTGTTCAGCCGGGTTCGTCCTGTGCCATATAACTAGAGGTCAGACCACATAAACTGATTCAACCCGTTTCAGCCGGTAGCGTCCAAGCGCGAGACAATTATAACACTCGTGCTGACACTCCCAGAGGGCGAAACATGAACGTTCGATCCGGCAGACCCCTATCGAGCACCTTCGTTCAGAAGGTCACTCGACCCGGTTCCTACGGCGACGGGTATGGCTCCCGCGGCCTCACGCTGCGGGTCAAGCGCCTCGTCAACGGCCGAACATCGAAGACGTGGACGCAACGGCTCGTGATCGGCGGCAAGCCCACGAACCTCGGCCTCGGCCGCTGGCCCGAGGTCGGCCTCGCCGCCGCCCGCGACAAGGCCATTGTCAACGCGTGCGCTGTTGCTGAGGGCATCGACCCGCGAGCCGCCGGAGCGCCCACCGTGGCCGAGGCCGTGGAGGCCGTGATCGCTCAACGCGAACCGACATGGAAACACGCGGGCCGCACCGCCGAGATCTGGCGCTCGTCGCTGCGAAGGCACGCCCCCACCGTAATGGCCATGCCGGTTGACGAGGTGACCTCAGCGCACGTGCTCGCCGCGGTCGGCCCGGTCTGGCGGGAACTGCCCGCCACCGGGCGCAAGGTCCGCCGCCGTCTCAGCATCGCGTTCCGGTGGGCCATCGCATCCGGGTTCCGCACTGACGATCCCGCAGCAGAAGCGGTCCTCGCAGCGCTCCCTTCGACCAACGGCAACCGCGTCCATATTGCGGCCGAGCATCACTCGAAGGTGGCCGAAGCGCTCGCCGCCATCGACGCCAGCAAGCGCGCCCACCCCAACACCAAGAAGGTGCTGCACCTGCTCGCATTGACCGCCACCCGCTCCGCCGAGGTTCGCGGCATGAGATGGCACGAACTCGACGTTGAGTCGCGGACGTGGACCCTGCCACCTGCCCGCACGAAGTCCAACCGCGAGCACATCGTCCCGCTGAGCCACGCGGCGCTGCGGATCATCGACGCCGCCCGAGCCGACGCCGACGGCGGGCCGCTCGTGTTCCCAAGCAGCCGCGGCACAGAACTGACCAGCGCTGCCCTGTCGAAGCTCTGCAACGAACTGGGCCTGATCATGCGGCCCCACGGGTTGCGAACCTCGTTCCGGGACTGGTGCGCAGAGACGGGCGTCTCCCGCGAGGTGGCCGAGGCTGCGCTCGCTCACGTCGTCGGCGGCACAGAAGGCGCCTACCGGCGCAGCGACCTGCTCGCCCAGCGGGCTGTGGTCATGGACGCCTGGGCCGCCTATCTCACATCCTGACGAGTTCGCCACCTCAGTGGCGTTCTGCTGTGTATCCCCGTATCCCACACACCGGGAGTGCACCTACGTGCTGCCTAACATCGGCGCCAGACGCATCGATCAGATCAGCGTGGGCGACACCCTCGCGGTGCTCGCCGAGCCGTGGACTACCCGGCACCCATAGGGCGCGCGTAAAGACACCGGCGGCGACGGCTGGGCCGACGTGTGGAAGCGGCATCATTTCGCCTGGGGAATACAAGAGTCCGGGCAAGAGCCTCGACGCGGCCTCCGACCAGCTCCGCCTGGTACTCGCTGGCGCTTGAGAACCCGCCGCTGCTGATCGTGTGCGATTTGCGGCGGTTCTGGATCCGAACCGACCGGACGAACAGCGTTAGCAACACCCACGAGTTCGACCTGGAGGGCCTTGGCTGACCTGGCGACGCGGCGACTTGCTGAAGTGGGCGTTCTCGGACCCGGGCAGGCTGCGGCCGAGGGTGACTTGGTGTTGCGCGCAAGCGGTACGAGGTGACCAGTTCGCTGCGGTCGGGCCGGATGGCTAGCCGCGGCCCGTGCTCTTGCGCAACCCCGTGGCGTCGGTCATTCCGGGTTGTTCAGCATGTCCAGCAGCAGCCGCAGTTCCTCTTGGTCGTCATAGTCGGTTGGATGGAGGAGTTGGTCTCCCGAGTGCACATATATGCCGGGGCCGTGCAGCCAGCCGATGCCGCGGTCCATGTCCGCTATCTCGATGCCCTCCCAGTCGAGCTTCGCTTCGGTGAGCATCTCGGCCTCATAGTTGGCATTTTCTTCATGATTGTCGAATCCCCATGCGTCTTCGTGTAGGACGATGGTCACGCTCGCATGTGGATCGCCCACGAGCTCGCGTATCTGTTCGATGATCGGCTGCGCGCCTTCAGCACGGCGTCGGGCGATGTCGGTGTCGTCAATGATGCCCATGTGTCAATCTTTCTGTTCGTGTGTGGGGGTCTTGCGGCTTGAAGAGGCCCGCATACTGAGCTTTGTCTCGCTCGCAGAGTGGTGAACTCCTATGTCAAGCAGAGGGCGGGTCTTGGGGTTGGGCCTCGGTTGTTAGTGGTCGGCTGTGCGCGCTTGTGGGCGCGTTTGTGGCGGCTGGCCGAGCCAACGTCCTGTTCGGATCATCCCCGCGTGCGCGGAGCAGTGCGCTTGTGGGCAGCATACCCTATGCCGCTCGGAAACCCAACTGAGCCTCACCTGGTGAGTGGCGGGAGGGAACCTCCCCTTTAC
>JAKZVK010000245.1:0-6476 GCA_047516085.1 Bryobacterales bacterium | reverse complement strand
ACCAGCAACGGCGGTTCACGGCAGTTGCACGAAGTCATTGAGGCCATCGAGCACGCCGCGCACTATCACGTGAATATGGACCAGCTTCAGGAGGCTGCGGGCAAACGCATCTCCGAGTTGCTCAAGGTCGAGTGGGCCATGGTGTCTTCCGGTGCCGCGGCGGCTCTGACCCACGCGACCGCCGGCTGCGTGGCGGGCACCGATCCCGAACGCATGCAGCAGCTTCCCGACCTGACCGGCCTCAAGAACGAGGTCATCATGCCCAAGTCGTCCCGCAACGGCTACGACCACGCGATCCGCATGGTCGGCGTCAAGATCATCAACGTCGCGACGATGGACGAACTAAAGGCCGCCATTAACCAACACACGGCCATGATCGCGGTGCTCGGTGACCGCTTTAGCGAGCACGTGGACCAGCCGCTGAAGGACGTGGCACCTGTCGCCAACAAGGCGGGCATTCCCGTGCTGGTCGACGCCGCCGCCGATTACCTCGTGGTTCCCAACCCCTACATCGCCGAGGGTGCCGACCTGGTCGCCTACAGCGGCGGCAAGATTCTTCGCGGACCGCAAACCGGCGGGTTGCTGGTGGGCAAAGAGCAGCTCGTTCGCGCCGCCTTCGCCAATGCCGCGCATCATCATGCGTTCGGGCGTCCGATGAAGGTCAGCAAGGAGGAGATCGTCGGCATAACGACCGCCGTGGACGTTTTCCTCAACAAGCGGGACCTGAAGGCCGAGTACCGCGAGTGGGAAAGCTGGTACGACTACATCACCAGGGAAATCACCAAGGTCGATGGGGTGTCGACCCACGTCGCTCCGCCTTCGCGCGGCGGTCCCTTCCCCGTCCTGATGGTGGAATGGGACCCGAACAAGGTCGGCCTGACAGCGGGAGACCTCGGAGAACAACTCCTCAACGGCGATCCCAGCATCGGCAGCCACGCTTCCGGCGACGGCTACTCATTCCGCCTCCGGCCCGTGGCCATGAAGCCGCACGAACACAAAATGGTCGCCGAGCGCTTGCACTCGATTTTCCGCAACGCGCCTAAAGGCATCTCCAAGCCGACACTCAAACCCGCGGCGGCAGACATCTCAGGCCGCTGGGACGTGCATGTCGACTTCGGCCTCGGTGAAGGCGAGCACCAACTCTTCCTCCAAGCCAATGGCAACCAAATCAAAGGGACGCACATCGGCACCGTGGTGCAGGGCGAGTTGAAGGGCACGATCGACGGCAACAAGGTTCGTTTCAGAAGTTCTCTACCGTTCGAGGGAACCTCACTGGGATATCGCTTCGAGGGACAGGTGTCAGGAGGCGTGATGAAGGGCGCGCTCGACCTGGGCGAATACCCCAACGCCACTTGGGAGGCCAAGCGCCACCTCTACGCCTAACAATCGCTCTCGACGGCTCAATCGGTGCTTGGCAGAGATGAAGGGGGCTTGCAGTAGCATCTCTCGTAGGTGAAACAGCAAGTCGAAGGGTTCTGGTTACAGAGCGGGTGGGTTCATCAGTCACCACCTGGTCAAGAACCTGAAGCGGCAAGGCCACTGCGTTCGAGGAGCCCACGTTAAATGTCGTGAGTTCGAGATTCTCGACCTGCGCCGCCTGATGGGCGTCCGCGGGCGCAACTCCGACAACACTTTGCTCAAGCAGACCCTCGGCTGGGAGCCTCGCATCTCCCTCGATGAAGGCTGGACGCGTACCTACCGCTGGATCAAGGACCGGGTGCGAGCCCAGTCCGAGTCAGCGAAACCGGTCGCAATGAGCCAAGCCGCATCGGTCGGCTGTGCCTAGCGGATGGGTACCTGACCCTGATGATGGTTCAGTGGGCCGCCAAACCGAGGGAAGAGTTAACGAGAGACCAATTGTAAAAACACGAGGACTGCCGCTACAAAAATGGCTCCAGCGAGGAGGGGGAGCAGAACACTGTCGCTGGACGATGGCTTCGGGGTCCGCTGTGCCGCGGGGTCTTCGGCGAACAGCTGTTCTTGCGCCCCGAGGTCGTGCGCCTGATGCTCGGCCGGGTCACTCTCGCCGCCGGTGTGGCCGGGCTCTGAACCGTCGGGGCCCGCGGGGGACTCAAACTCGCTGATCTTTTTCTCGATCTGCTCCTTGAGAGTTTCCTCATCGACCGGAAATCGCTTTCGCGTCTCTGCCGGCAGAGAATCCAGAGCCATCTCCAACGTGAAGGGCTGGGTCGTGCGAATGACATCGAAGCCGAGAGTATCTGCCAGCCGACAGCTGATCGCCACGATGGCTAGCATCTCGGCTGACTTCCCGTAAGAACGGTCGTGATGGCGGCTCGCAACAATCCCCAACTCCTCAGGCAGGGCCCATTCATTGGAGAGCCACAGTCCCGCTTCACAGTGGTCGATGCCGAAGCGCTGCCGCTCGCAATCCAGCAAGTAAGTCGAATCTTCCTTCTGGCCCCCGGCATCGGCTTCCTGGAGCATTGCCGTGTATTCTCGAGGGAACGCAGCCAGCAGGCCGAGTCGCCCGAGGTCGTGCAGGAGCCCCGCCGTGTAGGCTTGGTCGGGCCGCACCGAGGACGCCCGTGCCAGATCTCCCGCGATCAGGGCCGTCGCGATCGTGTGTCGCCAGCAGCGGTGTAACTCCGGGGCCTGGCGTGTCGCTTTGGCATACTCCGAGGTCACCACACTCAGAGCCATCATTCTCACGGTGTCGAGGCCCAGCAAGACGAAAGCGTCGTGCAAGCTCTTGACCCGTGAACTCACCCCGTAGAGGGCAGAGTTGGCGCGCTGCAGCAGGGCAGCCGACAGCTTCGGATCCGCCTGAATCAGCTCGACAAAGTAGCGGATCGGCGTCGTTTCATCGGCCAAGGACTCAATGAGTCGAGTCGCAATGGCCGGGAGGGGCGGAACCTTCGCGAGGCCCTGACGAATTGCGGCAGCGTCCTGGACGGCGTCTGTAATGGCAGGACCCCCTCGCTGTTGTATCGGCTCGGAACACCGTGTTCTGTAGAAGAGTGCCGGGGTTCTGACTGGGAGGGGCCCGGATGGAGACCGTCACCCGGCCTCACCGCCAAGTACTGCGGACCTGCAAGAGCCCTGGCCCCGGTGCGCCTGCAAGCGCTGCCGGGTTTTCGGGGCTGCCAACAGAGCGCCAAGCGAAGCCAGTTCCTCCGAGGGCCATTGGAATCAAGGGCTTGTGGGCGAATCCCGGCTTCCGCTCCGCCCCTCAGCGACCGAAGAACGAATCGAGCCCACCCATGCCTGAAGGATATTGACAGCCCAGGCAGGAAACGGCCAAGAGCGCCCAACCCGGGACCCTTGGTAGAAACGGGCATTTCCGGGCAAGCTCCGGGCGAGGACCCAGCTCTTTCAGGCTTTCACGAACCCGCGGAAGTTCTTCTTCCGCGGCGTGAAGTTGGGGAAGACCGGCCTGAGGTCATCTGCCTGCATGTGGCAGGAGAGGACTTCCGCAAACACGTCACGAAAGTCGGTCGTCAGCGCCAAGTCCCGGCCCTCGAACAACTGATCGGAGCCCAGCCCGGGCCACTTGCCGTAGACCTTGCCGCCCTCGACGTTCCCGCCCAGTGCGAACATGGCGTTGGCGTGACCGTGGTCGGTGCCGCGGTTGCCGTTCTCGCGGGCCGTGCGCCCGAACTCCGACATGGTCAACACAACAACGTCCTGCATGCGGCTGCCGAGGTCGGTGGCGAACGCGGCCAACGCGCCGCCGAAGCGTTCGAGCAGGCCGCTGAGCCGCGGCGTTTGTCCGGCGTGCGTATCCCAGCCGCCCATTTCAGTGAACGCAACCTCGACACCCACGTCGGCCTTGATCATCTGGGCGACCTGCCGCAGGGCATCGCCCAGTTCGCCCCGGGGGTAGCGCGCGCTGTTGGCCGGCCGATACGAAGCGGCGTCGATCCCCTTGACCAACTCGAGCGCAGCAAATGTATCGCCGCTGGCTTTCGAGATCAGGCCTTCGGTCTTCGCGCCGCTTCCCACGTCCTCGTACATACTGCGGAACGCGTCCTCAAGCACCGGGGACTGCCGAGGCATCGAGAACTCGCTCAGCCGGTTGATGGCGACCGCCCCGGCCGAGCCTTGCAGCGAGCGTGGAAGCTTGGAACCGATCGACACCGAGCGCAACGGGGTCGCGTCAGCCTCGTGGTGCGTCTCCAGATAACGGCTCAGCCAGCCATCGCGCGTACCCTTGTCGCCGGGGGTCGCGCTTTCCATGAAGTCTTGCGCGTCGAAATGAGAGCGGGTCGAATCGGGCGAGCCCGCGGCGTGAATGACAGCCAGACTCTTGTCATCCCAGAAGCGCTTCAGGGGCGCGAGGGCCGGGTGAAGGCCGAACTGCCCGTCGAGGTCCAACACTCCATCGTCGCCCTTGCCGGGTCTTGGGATCGCCAACGCCGGGCGGAACTGGTAGTAGCGGTCGTCGCTATAGGGGACCACCGCGTTCAGCCCGTCCATCGCGCCCCGCTGGAAGACCACGACCAACACTTTCTTAGGTTTCGAGGTCGTCACCGCGGCGGCACGGCGCAGGAAGCCGGGGAGCACGCCGGTCGCCACCACGGCCAAGCCGCTCGATTTGAGGAAGAAGCGTCTGTTGATGATCATGACTGCGACCTCGTCGGCAGGCAGCCCACGGCACCCTCGCTTCGGCTGCACCACGTCGATGGCCTGCGACGTGCGTTACAGCATGATAAACCCCGGCGGACCCCAAAGGTTGCGGTGAGCTGGATCGGCGTTCCAGAGGCGGACACGTGACCCTACTCACGAATCGTGCTGAGGGACAGTCGCGGTGGCGACTGCCTATCATCTTCCGCCCAATCACCGACGACTTAACGCAGCTTGACCGCGTCCCCACCCCGATCTTTGCTCCGCAGCGCGGCATCCATGAACGCGAAGATCTCGAGCGTCACGTCGTTCGGTACCGGAGGTTCGCCGGTCTTGAAAAACGCGACCACACGCTCGAGAAGCCGGGCGTACGCCCCGCCGGCACGGCTCGACGTTTTGATCTCCTTCTCGCCGTAGGTAATCGCGCCGTAGCCACTCTTGCCCGCGCGAATGCCCCGCACCGTGCCAATACGGCCGTCCTGCCACAGCCCAACGATCATATCGGCGTCTTTCGTATAGGTGCGATGCACCGACACGCAGCCCGGTCCCATGATCGTGTAGAGCAGCTCGATGGGGTGAACCGCGTACCACGAAAGGTCGAGGTGGTGGGTGGGATGAACCGAAGCCGGCCCCCAGGTGATCGCGCCGCGCAGGCCCTCTACCTTGACGTCAGCAACCGCGTCGGCGTAGCGCAAGCTCGAGGTGCTGAACCACGGCACGCCGTGTTTCTTGCCGAGCCTGGCAATCTCGCGGACGTCCTCGAGAGAGGCGGCCAGCGGCTTATCAATGAACACGGGCTTGCCGGCTTCGAAGACCGCCTTGACCTGCGCGAGGTGCGTTCGGCCGTCCACGCTCTCGAGCAGCACCGCGTCTACCTTCGAGCATAGGGTCGGGATGTCATCGACAATCTCGACGCCCCACTCATCGCGCAACTGAGCTGCGTATTTCTTAACCCGCGTCCGGCTCGACTCGATGTCGGGGCTGCCGCCCGGGTAAGCGGCCACGACCTTCGCACCTGGCACATGATCCGGCCCAGACGGATCATTGAGGAGGCGTGTGAAAGCGGGAACGTGGGACGTATCGGTACCGATAATGCCGACCTTGATATCGGCGCTGGTGGCCCAGGCCGGAAAAAGGAAAACCAAGAGGACAAGAAGCTTGTTCATGGGGAGCATTCTACACCACCCGCCAAGCGCGACTCTTCACTCGACGGCAATCGTGACGACATTCGAAGACACACCGCCGATCGTCACCACCACTTCGATTGCCGGGCCGCTCGGCACTCCCGCCGGGATCTCGACGTTGATCTGATAGAGGCCCACGAACCCCGGCGCCAGCCCCGAGAACGTCACCGTAGCCGGGATCCCGCCGATGGTTACCTGCGGCAGCGTCGTGGTCACCGACAGCGGGTTGTCCGACGCCGGCGCTCCCGTCGCCGGCATGTTGGTGACCGGCCCGAGTCCCGTCGCGAAGATCGCGATGAACTCTCCCTTGCGGACCGGGCGTGAGTCTGGGAAGGCGCCCGCCGGGGCTGCCAGCGTCGTCGTTCCCGCGATCAGGATCGACCCTTGGCCTTCACCCGTCGCCGCGGTCGTGAAGATCCCCGGATTGAACAGCACAATTGTGACAAGCTCCGGCACGCTCTGCTGGTTTCCGACGATGGCCGTGAGCAAAGCCTCTTGCAACCCAAGCAGCTCCCAGGGGATCTGAATATTGACTTGGTCCGGCGAGGCAAAGAAGAACGGCGCGTCGATCTCCGCCGCACCGAATCGAAGCGCGGCGTCATTGGGAGTGAAGCGCATCATGCCGCCTCCCAGCGAGGTGGGCAGCGGCGAAACGGGCGAGTTCTCGGTGGTCAGCGAGAGGTCGATTCCAAAGACGGCTGCGATCAT
>JAKZVK010000244.1:0-4231 GCA_047516085.1 Bryobacterales bacterium | reverse complement strand
CGGGCGCCCGCGCCGTGATCGAAAAGGAGTTTGGCACCGCGTACCTGCCAGCGGCAGCGCGCGTCTACACCACCAAGGTGCGGAACGCGCAGGAGGCGCACGAGGCCATCCGGCCTGCCGGCGAGTCGTTCACGCCGATGGCGGAGGTTGAGAGGTCGTTGGGCGTCGAGGCGTTCAAGCTGTACGAGATGATCTGGAAGCGCACCGTCGCCAGCCAGATGCCGAATGCCCGCGGCACCACCATCTCGGTGCAGGTTGCCTGCGGCGACGCCCGCTTCCGAGCCTCCGGCAAGACGATCGAGTTCCCCGGGTTCCTGCGCGCGTATGTCGAGGGAAGCGACGACCCTGGGGCCGAGCTGGCTGATAAGGAAAAGCTCCTGCCCAAGCTGGCCGAAGGTGAGACGCTCGAAACCAAAGCGTTCGAGCCGTTGGATCGTACGACGCAACCCCCGCCCCGCTACACCGAGGGTTCGCTGATTAAGGAACTCGAAAGGCTCGGCATCGGACGCCCGAGCACGTGGGCCACCATCGTACGGCTGGTTCTCTCCCGCTCCTATGCCTTCAAGAAGGGTACGGCGCTGGTGCCGACGTTTATCGCGATCGGGGTGGTGGGCTTGCTCGAGAGGTTCTTCACCGATCTGCTTGACTATGCGTTCACGGCGAGGCTGGAGGATGAGCTTGACGCCATCTCGCGCGGGGAGGCCGAGCGGATCGGGTACCTTCGCAAGTTCTATTTCGGCAACGGGCACCCGGGGCTCAAGGCGCTGATCAAGGCGGGCGAGACCTCGATCGACCCGCGCGAAGTGTGCGGCATTCCTCTCGGCGAAACGGAAACCGGCGAGACGATCGAGGTACGCATTGGCCGCTATGGGCCGTTCCTGAGCAACGGCGAACAGCGCACCGGCCTGCCCGACATGCAGCCGCCCGATGAGATGAGCGTCGAAGCCGCGGTCAAGCTGCTCGAGGAGTCGGCCAAGGAACCCGAAACTCTGGGAAGCGACCCTGAAACCGACCAACCCGTCTACCTTAAGAACGGCCGCTTCGGACCTTACGTGCAACTCGGCGTCGCCTCGGAAGGCAACAAGCCCAAGATGGCTTCGCTGTTGCCGAACATGCAGCCCGAAGAGGTCGATCTCGACCTGGCGCTGCGGCTGCTGTCGATGCCGCGCGCAGTCGGCAACCATCCTGACGACCAGAAGGAAGTCATCGCAACGAACGGACGCTTCGGGCCTTACGTCAAATGGGGTGAGGAGATCCGCTCGATCCCGCCCGAGCAGTCTCCGCTCGAGATCACCCTTGACCAGGCGGTCGAGCTGTTGAAGCAGCCGAAGGGCCGCCGCCGCGCGGCGCAGGCGACCGTGCTGCGCGAGATGGGCAAGCACCCGGTCAGCGAGCAGCCGCTGGTGATCAAGTCCGGGCGCTTTGGCCCCTATGTCACCGACGGCGAGCTGAACGCCTCGCTGCGTCAGGGCATGCAGCCCGAAACCCTGACCGTCGACGATGCGGTCGAACTGCTGGAAGCCCGCGCCGCGCGTCTTGCCGCCGGCGGACCCATGCGCAAACCCACCCGCAAGAAAACCGCCAAGAAGAAGTCAACGAAAAAGCGAGCGGCCCGCAAGGCCCCCGTGCGAAAAGCCTCGAAGGCCACACGGAAGGCCTGAGGCGGCGTATCGGCCTCGACTCAAACCAGCTTGCGCCAGTCGTCGGCGAACTTGCCGTCCCCGAGTTGGTCCCAGATGGCCAGGGCCTGAATCGCGAAGCCCGTGGCTACCGGGCTGAAGTGGGGCACCATCGCACCTGCGCGGCGGGCGAGGGCGAAGCCGCCTCCGGCCTTGGGGTCGACCGTCTGCATCTGGAACTCGGCGATCAAGGCGGCCTCTTCGTCGGCGCGGTGCTGGTCGAGTTCCATCACGCCCCCGTTGTCGGCGAACAGGCGCAGCCGCAACAATTGCGCGATCACGTCACAGCGCAGGAACTCCTCGCCGAGGTCGTCGATGAGATTCTCGACCTGCAGGATGCCGAACTGCAGCACGCGCGCGCTCTCGGCCTCGAGGGCGGCCGTGGGCAGAAGGCCCTCGAGGAAACAGCAGTAGGCGTGCAACCGGCTCATCGTGTCTTCGGCGTCGCCGTCGCCATAAAGGAACGCCTCGTGGCGTCGCAGGCACCATTTGCGGAGCACCCCGACGTCGGATTCGAATTCGCCCAGACCGGTCGCCTCGGTCAGCTCTTGGAACGCTAGACCGACCTTGAGTTGGTGCACGCCCGCCTCCACCGGCCAGGACCCGCTGCCGAACTCGGGCTGGTCGTAGGCGAGGTCGTAGATGGGAAAGAAGCCGCCGTCCACGGTCGCCATCCGGGAGTGCATGGCCAGGCCGCAACGCTCGGCGCAATCGCGATACGCCTCGTCGCCGGTGGCGCGCCACAGGTCAAGCAGCGCGCGGATGACGATGCCGCAGTCGAGAAAGCGCGCCGGTGGCCGCGAGGCGCCGTCGCCGTTGGGCATCTCGAACGGGAATAAGTCGGTGGAGAGGTCGAATGCCTGCTCCATCAGGAAGCGCGCCGCCTGCAACGCCTGGGCGCCGGGCGGGTCACCCTCCGCGCGGCCCGTACCCAGCAGCGTGCTGATGAAGTAGGCAGTGCTCGCGGTCGAGACGGGGCGGTAACGGCGCTCGCCGGCCTCGTAGCAACTCGAAACGCCCCCTGATTCGGCCTGAATTCCAGAGTTGGTCAGCCAGCGCAGACCTGAGTAAATGCAGGAATTCATTGGCCCCGTTGAGTCTCAGCATATCAAAGCAACGTCTGTGCTCCAGCTTTTCGCGGCGGCGGAAGACCGCTACGAGTCTCGCTTGCAGGGCTACTTTGGCTACGGTGGCCCTTAGCTATACTGGTGGTCTTTGCGGTGTTTTGGGGGTACGTAGTATGTTGTCGTTGCGAAAGCGACTCGTCTGCATAGGGGCCGTTGTCGGGGCCTCGCTTTTTGTCTCGTTGGCGTGGGCGGAGAACGCCGGCGGCCTCCGTTGGACGCCACCGGAGAAGTGGGCGCCGCTCACCAAGCCGATGCGGGCCGCGAACTATCGCCTGGCCCCGGTGGCTGGGGACAGCGATGCCGCCGAGTGTGGCGTCTACTACTTTGGCCGCGGCCAGGGCGGAAGCGCTGATGCGAACGTGAAGCGGTGGATCGGCCAGTTCCGCACGGCCGATGGCAAGCCCGCCGACGCCTTGGCGAAGATCGCAAGCCGCACCATCAAAGGCATCAAAGTCACCACCGTCGACATCACGGGAACCCACCTGTTCAAGGCCTTTCCGATGGCTCGGCAGGCCACGCCGAAACCCGGGTATCGCCTGATCGGTGCGATTGCCGAAGGCCCCGAAGCACCGATCTTTTTCAAGTTCATCGGGCCCCGGAAGACCGTCACCGCGGGCGAAGCCGACTTCCAAAAAATGCTGGATTCGTTGCTCCCGGCGAAGTAGGAAGGCCGCGCGGCTGATCTTGTTTCTTGTCCCGGGCGCGGCCTGCTAGGGCCATACGTAGTATATGGGCGGCGATTAAGGGGGATCGCCGATCGTCTTCCTGTTACTGATGTCCCAGAATGCAGATGGAGTGTCCCCTACAAGCGGTTGTCATTCGTGAGCTTGTTCGAACTCCCGTCAAGCTATGCGTTGCGTGCTATGCCATGGAAAGATCTCTCCGTTCCGGCGATGGGCGAAGGAGTCGGAGTTCTGCTCGGGTGAGCACGCCGAAGCCTACCGCCATCAGACGCTGAGCCGGCTGATGGCCGGCGAGGATGCCGGCGATGCGGAGCGGTCGCCGCTGCCTTTTGAGGACTTGGTGGCCCCCCCCCAAGCACGACCCGAAATACCGGCGGCTCCGCTTGAGGTAGCGCCGGCCGAGAGCGCCCTGGGTGCTGAGCCTCCCGGGGCGCTGCTGTGGCCGGCCCAGGAGCCAGAGGCCCAGGAGGATCTCACCTCGCCGCAGTTGCCGTCGTTGCAATCGTTGCAAGACGAGGCCGCGCCGCTGTGGAAGGACGGGTCCCCGCCAGCACCACAAGCCGAGCCCGAGCCGGTGTTGTACGAGCAGGGTTTTCCAGCATCTCGCGAGAAGGCTGCTTGGCCGGACCTCGGTGCGGCAGCGCACGACGAGGCTTCACAGATAGCGTCACAAGATACCGTCCAGGCGGGACAGGAAGAGGACTTCTCACCCCGGCCCACCTACGTCGTCGACTCCATTCCT
>JAKZVK010000243.1:0-3422 GCA_047516085.1 Bryobacterales bacterium | reverse complement strand
CCGGGGTGGTGTTCGCGACGGCCACCGTGCTCGCAGGAATCTCCGTGGTAGGCGGTCGCCAGGTGGCCGCACACGTTGCGGCAGGTCGGGTTCTGCAGCGGGTCATCGAGGTAGGGATGCAGATCGAGGCCGGAGACGTCGCCGGCGTCGTGGCCGAACTCAGGGTTGCCCACGTTCTCGTCGATACCGATGACGGCCGGCTCCTGGTTCCCTACGGAATCCTGATGGACAAGCCAATCCGCATCCCCGAAACGGTGACCGATCCGGCGAAGGCGGACTAGCCCGGCGATTCGACCAGCCCCCGCGGCGGCGAACCGGACCTGGCGTCTTGTGGCCTGGTACCCCCCCTGGGATTTGAACCCAGAACCTGCGGATTAAGAGTCCGTTGTACTGGGGGGTCGAATCGGGGGGTGCGCACAGTGGTACGGGCTAGCACCGAGTGGTGCTGACCTGGGAATTTATGAGCGTCGTTCGGCGTATGGTGTGCCCGGGTGGTGTGTCGTCTCTCCCCGTGGGGGAGAGAGTTGGGGAGAGATTCGGGGAGACGCGAGGTCGCCGCAGCGTCGGGGGGCGCGGGCGATGCGGGCAAGGCGCCTTGTGGTGCTGTCACTGGCGCCATAGTCATGCCTGACCTCCACGTTCTGGGTCTTCGCTCAGCCCGGGGGGTGGTACCCCGGGCTGAGCGCTTTTTCGCGTCGAGTGGGGCGCTGGCGCGGGCGGCGTAGTCATGGCTTCCGTGTCGCGCTTCGCGCGGCGGGACGGGGGTGCGCCGCCACGCCGCTGGCTTCGCTGCGGGCGTCTTTGCGGGTGGGATCGCCGCAATCGTCACACCCAGATGCTGCTCCACTTCGCGCCGCGGGAACCTGATCGCTGCGCCCAGCCGCACCGACGGCAGGCCCTCCTTGCCGCCGGTCGCCTTCCAGCGGCGAGCCTGCGAGTAGAGCCACGAGTGGCCGCACCGCAGGTAGCGGGACATCTCGTCGATTGTGATCATCTCGGGTACCGGGTCTGGCATTGGTGACCTCCTCTGCGGTGCCTCCGCTGAAGAACATAGCGAGGTCTGCGCGACGCGATGTGGTAACACGCTGACAGGGCGCGCGGCGGGCGGGGGTGGGCAGTACAACGCAGAGCGGGGCGCTGAGTTGGGGGTTTATGAGCGTCGCTGCTGTGGATGGGTTGGCCGGGTGACTACCGAAGTTTGGGGAGTTATAGACGTGAGTAACCAAGCGTACGGCTAGGCGTCGCCCGAGCCGAGTCTTCTAGCCGAGGCCACCCAACTCCGCCGCTGGGCGGTGGCGGGGAAGCCCCACATGGTTCTCGGCTGCCAGCTGAATCTGCGCCCCGACCCCGAGCAAAAATGCGTTGAACGGAATTGAGCCGACACCGTCCTCGCTGTGATCGGGGGGGATTAGTTCGGCGTCGGGTGCCACGAGGTAGCAGCGCCCGCCGAATTCTCCGTGCGATTCGGCCAATGCCCGGAGCCCGGCTCGGGGATGCCGCGCCGAGGAGGCGATTTCAAACGCGAGGGGATCATTCCGATCGTGGTAGACGAGGTCCACCTCATGGGTGCTTCTCCGCCAGTAGCAGACCCGCGTCGACGTCGTTTCCCCGAGTGCGCGAAGCGTGCTGGCCGCAAGGTTCTCTAGGAGTTGGCCGTACTCGCTGGGGCGAGAGAGCGGAGTCGTCGCCCGCGACAACACTGCATTCCGGACAGCGGTGTCCCAGAAGTACACCTTCCGCCCGCGCCGCTGCACGGCCTGCTCGTTCTCGGAGTAGTTCGGGAGTGCGAAGGTGAGATAGGAGTTTGCGAGCAATTCGCTGTAGCGGCGGATTGTCGGTTGGGACACTCCAAGGATCCGGGAGATCTTCTCCGGCGACATGACGCCGGTCACCTGGTCCGCAAGAACATGAAGCAAATCCCTGAGCCGCGCGGGGTTGTCCACGTCGGCGGACTCTTGGATATCCCTGAAGATCACCCGATCCACGACATCACTCTGGAGTCTGTCCTGAGCGCGGCGCACGTTGTCGGCGAACGCGTCGACGCGATAACGCAGACTCGGCGTCGTTACGGTCGGCGCAAATGCGGACTCCGTCCCTCCCGTAGGGGCTCCCGGAGGCAGCGCGTTGAGTTCTGCTCGTGCCTGTAGCAGTAGGTCCGGCCAGCCGCCGATCAGCATCAAGGTGTCCCTAGCCTCATCGAGTTCGCGGCTTGCATAAGCCGCCGGGGGCAACGCCTCGATCGTCTCGCTGAAGCGCTCCGATGTTGCAGTGCCCGCCGACGATGTGTGCTGTGATGGCAGCGGGCAGAGTTCGATGAACTCAGAGAATGAGCAGGGCAGCAGGAGTTGCTCATCCCACCGGCCGATCCCAGACTCCATGCGAGCCCCCCGCAGCTTTTCTATCGAGCTTGCCGTGGCGAGGATCTCGACCGGCCAGAAGTCGTCGTAGAACGCCTTGAGCCACAACGCCCACTCCTCGGCGCGGGCAACCTCATCGATCATCACATAGGTCGGGCGCTCCGCCGTCGCGCCGCTCACCGCGATGACGTGTTCCATCACGGCTCTCAAATCGTGCCGCTTGACATCTGGGACATCCATCTGGAGCCACCAGATTCGTCTCGGCTCGACCCCAGCGGTGAGGAGGCGGCGCACTGTCTGTCGGAGTATCGTGGATTTCCCGACGCGCCGTGGTCCTTGTATTATCTGGTATCGGTGCGGCCCCTCACCGAGGAGGCGGCGCCACAGGAGTTGTGCTAGGCGGCGCTCGACCGGCGGCACGCGGTCTCGGCCGATCTCCCCGGTCTCATGCCACGGGTTAAGGCCGCTGAGTGCGTACCTGAATGATTCGTCTTCGAGTTGTCGGGCCATCCTATCCTTTCGTTATTCACACCGGTAGCGTACCTATTAATTCCGTTATGCGCATCTTAGATGTCACGAGCGCTGTCTCACTTGCCTTAGACAGCCCCCGGCCGGTCGACAGCGCGGGTTGCGGGAGCACGCCGACGATGGTCAAGCCAAGCATCTCCATATTTCACAGCGACTTACCGGAAAACGGTTTCCAGCGACCGGGAGCAGGACAGCGTTCACGGCGTGCACACGACCGATCAACGCCGGGGACGCGAGCGCGCCTGTGTTCCCTGAATGCTCGACGGCGCCGACCAGTTCCTCCCCGCGGAGCGCAGCTAGCCCGCAGAGTGGTTACTCATGTCTATAACTCCCGAAGTTTGCTTTGACGTGTCGGTCGGCGGGCTGTGAAAACCTGGTGGGACCGGCCTGCGGGCCTTGACCCGTCAATCACAGCGAACGTGCAGGCGGCCTATGTGCTGTGGCTGCGCGATGAAGACGACGAGTGGCGATCCCGGCTTGTTCTGCACGACTTCGGCTTGGTGTGGCAGCACGCCAGCCGCGTCGAACGGATCGTTC
>JAKZVK010000242.1:0-6740 GCA_047516085.1 Bryobacterales bacterium | reverse complement strand
TTGGACGATTACCGACGCCCTCACCGCGACCTACGACCTCAAGCGGGTCTGGTTCGACCCCGACCCCCACGACCGAAGCAGTTGGGTCCACTTCGTGCGAGCGACCTACTACCTGAACAAGGACATGTTCTTCAAGGCGTTTTACCAGACCCGCTACGACGTCACCGGCAGCCTCTCGAGTCCGATGTTCGACCTGGAACGCGAAACGATCCAGCTCCTCTACGTCTGGAGATTCTTCCCCCCGTTCGGCTCCCTCCAGCTCGCCTACCAGGAAGGACCCGCCCAGTTCGACGACGAACTCATCAACTACCGCACCGTCTTCACCAAGCTCTCCTGGGTGTTTTGAGGGCCGTGCAACCTGCACGGCACGGCGAGCTGGTAAGGGACCGCCGACCTCCAGGTCGGCACCGCGGCCCGCAGGGCCGCGAAACCGCGTCCCCCGTCGGCCCCCACGGCGGTCCCTCGTTTGGATTGACTCCGCCTCCTTACAATGGTCGTTGATGGCTGTCGTGCAAAGGAGCTACGGGAGTATGGATCCCACCCCGGAAAAGCAATCCATCTGGCTCATCATCGATGATCCGCCGCCCGTGGAATTCGTGACGCTCAAGAAAGACCTCGAGAACGCGATCCAGGAGGTCCTTGCGAAGCACACGGACCAAAACCGCATCCCAGGGCCCGAAAACCGCATTTCGGCGGGAATAGTCGAAACGAAGAAGCTTCGGATTTCCAAGCGAATCAGGTAGGCCGTTTCGGTCCCTCGCGCTGAATTACTGAACCCGGCAACGCGGGTCGCGTCCGCCCGCTCCATCCCCGCCTCCGTGAGCTGCCTGAAGGCCCGCAGCTCCGGGAAGTTCAGCGACAACCTCTCGTCCACTTGCACCCGTAACACCACCGCTGCTGGACCTACGGTTGGCCCGTAGAACTCTCGGGGAACAGCACCGTTCGCGAATTGGCGGCACCCAACGGCGGATGACCAAGCATCGCCGGAATGCCCGTCTGGATGACTCCTAATGGATGGCCAAATCTGTGCTGCCACACCGCTCCCACCTCAGCGGCATTGATGACCTGCGGGGGTCTCGCGTCTCTTCACGGTCAAGAATCTCTGCTCGAAACTCGTGCCCGCAACGGCGGCAGAGCGGTGACTGACTTCATACATACCTCCAAAGCGAACCCTACAATATCCCCATGTTTGGGCTCGGCGACGAACGCGACACGCTCTTGATCGACCGTCTGGCGGCAGCGGAGGTGCCTCAGGAAGCAGCGATTCGCGAATGGGCTCGCGACAAGCGCGCGTTTATTTCGAGCGTCATGGCGGAGCTTTCACAGGAGCGTGCGGCCGCAGCAGCAGCCGTTCGCGCGGTGGGTGCCCGGCCTGTAATGTTCGAGGAATTCGGCGGACGCGACGCCGACCCGCTAAATGCCTACATGGGTGAGGTCGAGACTAGTCACATCTACGTGGGCATTCTCGGCCGGACTTACGGTAGGCCCTTACCTACTCGCTTTTCGGCGACGCACACTGAGTATAGGCACGCCGAGCAGCAAGGACTACGGATATCCGCCTGGGCACTCGACACGCAACAGCGCGAGGGACCACAACGGGCCTTCCTCGATGAGATTCGCATGTTCCGCGTAGTTCCGTCATTCCAATCTAGCGCCGACCTAGAGCGACAAGTGCGAGACAGGCTGCGCGGCATCGCGGCGGAGGATCTTGCTCCGTGGGCCAAGCTTGGGTTCATCGTGTTCCGGGCAAGTGAAGTGGTACATGATGGAAACAAGATCGCAGTAAATGCACGCGTTCAGACCGACGACATTGTGCACGCTCTGGAGGCCCTCACTCCTGTTGAATACAGCAGAGGCCAGGAGCACCGTTTCACCTGGGCCGGTCGCTGTCGCACTGTTCGTGTGACAAACGTTCGGAGCACGACGACGACAGCACGCTCCACGTTGATCCATCTGCAGTTGGAAACTGTGGAGAGTCAGCGAAATCAATTGCTCGGGGTCGCATTCAGCGGGCGCACGCCGGACGATCTGACCGACGCAGCGATTCAAACGACATTGTTCGGTGCCCCGAACCCGCTGGCCAGAGAGAACATGGGATTCATGGTCGAGATGCGAGACCCCCTCCAGCCTCTACGCGATGCCAGCGTGCCGGACGAGATCGTGCGTTCACTCGCCGAACTAATGATCATCGACGAACTCGTCGGTTCTGGAAGGGCGGAAAGAGTGGCGGATTTCAAGATGGGGGCCTCCGTGGGCGGTTGGCGCAAGCTCGAACTCTCCTGGGAACCGCCACGGAGGTATGTCAATGAACCGCGTGGGCGAAGACGCTCACTAAGTGGAAGGGTTCGACTTTAGAAACAGGTACCTGCCGTTGCTCGTTCGGGGAACACTTGGCTTGGTGTAGGCAACGTTGAACGCGAACGGCTCCCCGTCATGGTCCCCGCCGGACAGCGTGAGCCCGCCGAGACTCCGAACCAGTCCGGGCCGATGCTCACGGGACCGTCAATGTTCCCTTTCGCCGTGCCCCCTCATCCGCTTCGCTTTGTCCAGAGCGATTTCGAGATTATTACGAAGGCGACGCACCGGTTCGAGTATGTGTTCGTTACCCGGCATGGTCGGCAATTCATCCAACACGGCGTCAACCATGATCGTGAAATTCTTCGCCGTCCGCTGTGGCGGTGGCTGGTAGTCGAGCCCATCAATCGCTACGGCGAGCGCAAGAAGCACCGCCACCAAGGCCTCGTGGTTGTGGTCAAGGTTTTCCACGCTTACCTCACTTTGTGGGAACATGGCTCCCGCGCCGGTCCCCGGACGAATTCCGTCACGGAGAACAGGGATCTCCCGCCGGGTGCCACCATGCGTCCCAGTCTAGCGGGCGCGGTGCGCGCTCAGTCTCGCGGAGTCAGGCGAAGCCCAAGGCGTCCGGCTTCCCTTCGCCCTCCGTCTGTGTCTCATCCCCCAGCCCGCCAAGCTGCTCCAGCGCGGCGATTGCAGCGGGAACGACCTTCGCGGCCTCAGTAGCTTGCTCCAAACGCAGCAGATTCCGGACCGCCCAACCGAGATTGTGACAGTGTCCAAAGATTCTCGGCCGCTGCCTAGAGGATCCCACACCGCAGGACGAGATTCTCTTCAGCAGTGCCACGGAGGCGATCAACAGTGCGCAGTTCGTCGGCCTACGGGCGACGATGCCGGTCGGAGACCGGCGCTCCGCTGTCGCGCGCGTTTTACTTTTACACGGATCAGCAGTACGCGTTTCGCAGCCCTGCGGGCCGCGGTGCCGGTCTGAAGACCGGCGTTCACTTACCGGTGGTGCCGTGGCGATGGTGGAGGCGGCGGGAATCGAACCCGCGTCCGAAAGTCTTCTGCAACGACGTCTACATGCATATCCGGGTTGTGGGCGGGAACCCGCGCCCGGAGGCGCCTTTCCCTCTTTCGGTCCCGCACCGCATCAACCCGGCGAATCGCGGCTCGGAACCTATCCCTTGTGCTCACCGACGGCTCGGGAAGACCGCCGGCAAAGCCCGCCTAGGTCGACGCCCTTTCCCGCCCGGCAGGCGTGGTCAGGAAGAACGTGGCTACTTAAGCAGCCAGTGCCAGTTCAGTGTTGGCTTTTGTTTTGTTTCCACCGTTTACGAGAGGTGGACCCCCGACATGCAATCGTTGCTTCATGTACCTTCGTCGAACCCAGTACGCCCCCCTCTTGGCGCGATTGAGGCGGCAAATCCGCAGTTGGAAACCAACCACAGATCCTGAAGAGACCGGAACGACCGAACCCTAAACCGCCGTATCGCGAATCGTTTAGCATTCTACTACATGGTGCAGTTCGGTCTCGCCAGCCTTCGTCCATGCGGCCGGCGCCAAGCCCGGGTCGCAGTCGGGTCGTTCCTTCTCCTGTTGGGGAGCACACTGGGGCAGACCGTCACCCCACCTCCCGGGGCCCCGCCCCCCGCGGCCCCCGCCACAGGTCCCGGCGAGTTCTCCGGTATCCCCTGGGAGTCGCTCGAAACGCCGCCGCCGGGGCTCGCGGCGGTTCGCCGCGCCGCCACCATCGAATCCCGCACCGACCGGGCGAAGGCGCTCCAGGCGATCGCCGATGACCCGGCCATGTCCGCCCGGGCGCGGGCGGCGGCCTCCTATCGGCTGGGCGCGGACGCCCTGCGGCGAGGAGGCTGGTCGGAGGCGGAAAAACGGCTCACCGCACCCGAACTCTCGGAGGCCCAACTGACGGCCGACGCCCTGCATCTCCTGGGCAAGAGCCTGCCGGGCTCCCGCCGGAAGGACGCCATCGCCACGCTGCGGCGAGTGCTCGACGAGTTTCCGGACTATTCACGGAGGCTCGAGGTGCACCTCGAGCTCGGACGCGTCCTCGGCCGTACCAACGATCGCGAAGAAGCCCTCACCCACCTGGAGGCGGCAATCGCCGAAGCTCCCTTCAAGCTCCGGGGAGAAGCGCTGGCCGCTTCGGCGGCGGTCTTGGAGCGGCTCGGCCGCCGGGAGGAAGGCGCCCGGCGGCTGGAGACCCTCTACTACGACATGGCGACCCACGCGGAGTCGCTCCCGGCCGGCCGGCAACTGTCCCGGCTGTACAAGCGCCGGGACGTCAAGACGCCTTCGGCTGCCGAGAAGTATCCGAGGGCCATGCGGCGGGCCGAGGGTTTCGCCCGGGCGGGGAACCACCGGAAGGCCCACGAAAACTACCGGGAGATCGCCGGGCGCTTCGCCAAGGCGGGCGATCGAGAACTGGTTCAGCTCCGGATCGGGATTCAGGAGTTTCACCGAGGCCGGCTGAGCGCCTCGCTCCGCACGCTGGCCCGGATAAAGCGCGAAGACCTCCGGCCAGCGGCCCTCTATTACCGCGGGGAGTCGCTCCGGCGGCTCGAACGCCGGACCACCCAGAAACGGGTTCTCGAAGAACTGCTGGCGCTCGAACAGGATCACGAGTTCGGCGAGCGGGCGCTCTACAGCCTGGCCCGCAGCCAGTTGGCCCGAAACGACCGGGAAGCCGCCCTGCCGTACCTCGCCCGGCTCGCGGAGGCCTATCCGAACGGCCAGCACGGACTCTTCGCGCGCTGGCACGTGCTCTGGAACCGGTACCGCAATGAGAATCTGGACGGAACTGCCGAGGAGTTCGAGCGCGCGGCGCGCGAAAACCCGGGCGAGTTCATGGCCGGTCAATTCCTGTACTTCGCCGGACGCTCGCTGGACAGAACCGGAGACCCGGAGGGCGCCGCCCGGCTCTACCGGGAGGTATTCATCGGGTATCAGAACTCGTTCTACGGAAGGATGGCCGCGGAACGCCTCGAGGAGGTGGGCCGGCTGGAAGCACTCGCGAGCCCGCTGAGCGAGCCCCACCGGCTCCTCGAGCGGTTCCAGGTCCAGCGCACGGCAGAGGCCGCGCGGATCGAGGAGCTCTACGCCGCGGGGTTCGGCGAGCGCGCCCTGGAGGCGGCCGGCGCCGCGTCCCGGCGTGGACTCCCCGACGACCCGGCGTTCGAAGCGATCCGCGGCTGGCTGCTCGCGGACGACAACAAACACGTTCGCGCGATCCAGACGCTCCGGCGCGCCGCGCCGTTCCACACCTCCGCAGCGGGAGAGGCGCTGCCCGATGCCTGGTGGCGGCTCCTCTATCCGTTGCGCTTCGAAGACCGGATTCAGGAGCGCTCCGACAAATGGGAGCTCAACCCCTACCTGGTCGCGTCGCTCATCCGGCAGGAATCTGTGTTCGTCCCGCGGACCCGGTCACCGGTCGGAGCGCGCGGACTGAGGCAGGTGATGCCGGCCACCGGACGGGCTCTCGCCCGGCTCGAAGGCGTGAGCGACCGGACTGCGCGGCTCTACGACCCGGGAGTGAGCATCCGTTTCGGGACCCGCTATCTCCATCAGCTCCTCGAGCAGGTTGCAAGCCGGCCGGAACTGGCGCTCGCCGGATACAACGCCGGCCCGCATCGCGTGAAGGACTGGACCGACATGAACATGGCGATCCCGGCGGAGGTGTTCATCGAGGAGATCCCCTTCACCGAAACGCGGAACTACGTGAAGCTCATCCTGCGAAACGAGATGATCTATCGCCGGCTGTATCCGGAACTGGGCAAGGCGAAGAAAGCGGGCGGTGAATGAGCGAGACCCTGGCAGTCCGACGCCGCGGGAGCAAAAAGGCGGCTCTCTTCACCGAGTCGGTCATCCGTAAGATGACCCGGCTCTCCATGCAGTACGGCGGCGTGAACCTCGCCCAGGGGTTCCCCGATTTCCCGGCGCCCGCCGAGATCAAGGAAGCGGCGGTCGAGGCCATCCGCCGGGACATCAACCAGTACGCGATTACCTGGGGCGCGAAGTCGCTGCGCAACGCGCTCGCGGAGCGCTACCGGGAGTTCTACGGGATGGACGTGGACCCCGAACGCCACTTCACAGTGGCCTGCGGCTCTACGGAAGCCATGATCGCCACGATGCTGGCGGTCGTGGACCCCGGCGAAGAAGTCATCGTCTTCGAGCCGTTTTACGAGAACTACGGGCCGGACACCATCCTGTCGGGAGCAGTGCCCCGCTACGTTCGCCTCCAGGAACCCGACTGGACGATTGACGAAGATGCCCTGCGGGCCGCCGTCACCGACCGCACCCGGGCGATCATCGTGAACTCGCCGCAGAACCCAAGCGGCAAGGTGTTCAGCGAGCAGGAACTGTCGCGGATCGCGGCGCTGTGCATCGAGCACGACCTCATCGCCTTCACCGATGAGATCTACGAG
>JAKZVK010000241.1:0-3504 GCA_047516085.1 Bryobacterales bacterium | reverse complement strand
CGGCGTAGAAGATGATCCCGACGTTGGCCATGATGTCGATGAACACAGAGTCGGGCCCCATGAAGGAGCACAGGTATTGGCCCTTCTCCTTAAAGCGGAGGGCGAGGGTGCGGCCCGCCTGGACGACGATATCATTCAGCTGTTTCTCTCCGGTGAGCTTGTACCAACGGTGATAGGTCGAGAGAAAGATAAACCCGAGGTCGTGGACCGCGCGGTCCATCTTGCGGGGTTCGAGCGGCGTCGTGTAGCGCTCAGCCTGCTTCTTCCATTCGGCATCACCGGTGCGGGCATGGAAGATCCACATCATGCCGGGCAGGAAGCCGTCGCACCAATGCGTCCAGGCCTCGCCGGTGTGCCGCCAGCGGCCTTGCTGGGTGTACATCGGGTAGAAATCGGGGTCGCTCTCGATCAGGGCCTTGACTTGTGCTTGGGCGAAGTCGAAGGCGCGCTCGAGCGTAGGCCGCCAAGTGGCGGAGGGGCAGATCTCGATCATGAGAGGGCTAGTGTAGCAGGGCGCCCTTGAGCGGCGGTCGGTTTACGGTGGCTTCAACCCGCGCGGGACTTTTTGACGTAGGCATCGCGGTTTTCGCGCGACTCGAAGTAGACGGTCTCGCCGTCGACATCCGCCTTCACAGCGAGGCGTTCGTCGATGTAAGTCCCTGAAACCGGGTCGCGCACCAAACGGCCGCTTTCGGGTTGAGGGGTTTCCGGGGCTTGGCGCCTTCCCGAGTTGCCTGCCGCGTCGCTTCCTTCCGACGGTCCCAAAGCGCGTTTGACGGCACCAATGACATCGACGATCAGCCAGCGTGCCAACGCCAGCCCGATGACGATGAGAATTACGTAGATGAGCTTAAGACCCAAGGTTCCACTCGCGGACGCGTCGCACCCGCAGATGACAAGGGGCGCCGGCCTTGCGGCAGACGCCCTTATGGTAGGCGATTTGTACCGGCGAACTGTCTACTTTTTCCGACGCTTCCGTTTCTTGGCGTCGGGGTTCTCATAGCTGGTATTGACGCTGCCCTTCAGACTCTGAATCATCGCCTGAGCCTGAGCGGCATACGGTCCACTCGGGTTGGACTTGACGCACGCCTCGAAGGCCTCGATCGTCCCGGGGACCGGCTCAATCGAGCCGTCGGCACCCATCTTCGCCTGCGCCATCATTGTGACGCCGAGCTGGTAGTGTGCAGGGCTGTAGGCCGGGTTGATCTCAACGGCCTTGCGGAAAGCGTCGACGGCGCCCTGGGTGTTTTGGCGGTTGATCATGACGGCACCCAGATTGAAGTAGTACTTGCCGGCGTTGCCCGGATCGAGCGTCGCGGCTTTCTCCAGTTCGGCCTCGCCCTCTTCCTGGTTACCGGCTTTAATCAATGCCAGCGCCAGGTTGTTTCGATAGCCGGCGTTGTCAGCCTGAAGCTCGAGCGCCTTGCGATAGGACTCGATCGAGCCGTTCAGTGCTTTGGTGGCCTCGTCGCCCCGCAAGGTATCTGCATACTTGGATTGGCAATCGCCGAGCCGCGCCCATACGGCCACTTGTTTCGGATCGAGCACGCCAGCCTTGTTGAAGTTCTCGATCGCCACTTTGTAGTTCCTGGATTCCATGGCATCCATGGCGGCGTTGAACGCATCGTTCAACTCCTTGTTCCTGCTGATCTGAGTACGACGCTTTTTGAGAGATCCCTCATAGGCTTTACGCTGCTCCGGTGACATCGAACTCAACTGCTTCTCGGTCATCTGGCCGGAGTTCGCGGCTGCACGGTCCTTGGCGAGCTCCGCCAGGTCGAAATCCAACGTGGTCGCCTCGCCCGCGCTGGATGGCTTCAGGTTGTTGACCTTCCCGCGCTCCGTGCCATTCACCAGCAGGGTGACGTTGTAGACCCCCATGGGCAGGAAGCCAAACAAGTACTCGCCCCGCTTGTTGCTCTTGACCTTCTGCTTCCCGGGCATTCCCTGGCGCTCGGCGATGATCTCCGCATCCTTGAGGGGCTGCCCGTCTTCACCCTTGATCTTGCCGCCAAGGCGGCCCATCTGTCCGTAGCAGACGGCGCTCGACAGCACAAACACAACCGCGATCAGGACAGCTCTGTACGCTATGGAAAACATTCTCGGCTCCTTCGGGTGGAAGACCCGATTCTTCTTGCTCAGAATACAACATCCATACCCCCGAGGCCAACGGTAGGATGGGTTCGGATTTCCGGCCGAACTGCTTGAAAGGACGGCAAGGAATCGGGTTGCGTTACGTGCGGAGGGAAAGGTCCGGCTGGCAACGCGCAGCCGGCCCTGCCAGATTCAGGCCTTGCGGGCAACCACGGCTGCCTCATACGGTATCGGATCGACGAGCCCAGCCTGCTGGAAGGCCCGCAAGCGGAGCGCGCAACTGTCGCATCGCCCGCACGCTTTCTCGGCCGATTGGTAGCACGACCAGGTGAGGTGCAGCGGCGCGCCCTGGTTGACGCCGCGCCGGACGATCTCGGCCTTCGATAGGCCGATCAAGGGCGTCTCGATCCGGATGTCGGTGTCCGGCTTGGTCCCGGCGTCGATGGCCTTGCTGAACGCATGGTAATAGGCTGGGCGGCAGTCCGGATAGCCGGAGCTATCCTGCTCGACGGCCCCGATGAAAACGGCGTCCGCACCCAATACCTCGGCCCACGAGACGGCCGCGGACAGGAAATGGGCGTTACGGAAGGGGACGTAGGTGATGGGAACCTCGCCTTGTGCCACCGCGGCCCAGTCGGCGTCGGGGACAGCGAGGGCCTGGTCGGTTAAGGCCGAGCCTCCAATGGCGGCCATGTAGCCCTGGTCGATGTGCAGGCGGAATTCAGCCCCTACGTGGCCGGCGATCTCGTCGAACGCTCGCTTCTCGCGTCCCGCGGTTCGTTGCCCGTAAGAGGAGTGGAGAACCGCCAATCGGTGAGTCTGTGCGGCGATAACGGCCGTGAGACAACTGTCCATGCCGCCGCTCAGCAGGACGACGGCGATGGGCTGCCGGGACGGCATGGGTTCATCATAGCGTGGGGTTGGCAGAGCAAACCCGCGGATCTCAAAAGCGAGATCCGCGCTACGCGCTTGAGGGTGGGTGCTGAGGGCTAGCGAATACCGAAGGCGCCGCCCGTGGGGGAAGGTTTCTCGATGAAGGCTTGCAACTCTTTGAGCTGGGCGTCGGCGTTCGGCGCGATGTTGCTATGGGGATACTTCTGCACGAGCGCGCGAAACTCCCCAGCAGCTTCGTTCAGCCGGTTGAGCTTCATCAGCGACATCCCCTTCTTGTACTGCGCGTCGGGGGTAATGGTTCCCTCCGGGTAGCGTTCGAGGACGAGGTCGAAGTTGCGAATCGCCCCCTCGAAGTAGCCCTGTTGATACGCCAGCGCGCCGAGGTGATACTGCGCGTCAACCGCCCTGACGGACTGTCCGTGGTCACGAAGATAGTCTTGGAACTCCTGACGGGCCAACTCGTAGTTGCCGCGATTGAAGTCCATCAACGCGGCGTTGAAGAGGGTCTCGGAAGCT
>JAKZVK010000240.1:0-6429 GCA_047516085.1 Bryobacterales bacterium | reverse complement strand
GACGACTCGTTCTCCGCGCTCGATCTCGCCACGGACCGGCGGCTGCGGCAGGCGTTGAGGCCGGTCACCCGCGAGGCCGCGGTCGTCGTCGTCGCACAACGGGTGTCGACGATTCTCGATGCCGACCAGATCATCGTGCTCGACGGCGGGGTGGTGGTCGGGCTCGGCCGGCACGAGGAGTTGCTGGCCGGTTGTGCGACGTATCTGGAGATCGTCGACTCGCAGCTTGGTGCGGAGGAGCGGGCATGAGCGCTTCAGGGACGCCTCCGCCCCGCACGCTGCAGCAGACCGAGCGCGTCCAGCCGGGAGGCCCGGGCCGCGGGCCGCTGAGCGGCGGCATGGTCGCCCAGAAGTCGATGCACTTCGGGCCCTCGGCGAAACGGATGCTGGCGCGGATGCGTCCCGAGCGCGCGAAGGTCGCCGCCGTCGTGGCGCTGGCGGTGGTCAGTGTGGCCCTGCTTGCGGTCGGACCCCGGATTCTCGGCCGGGCCACCGATTTGATCTTCGCGGGTCTGTTCGGCAAGCAGTTGCCGGCCGGTGTGACGCAGGCGCAGGCGGTCGACACGGTCCGGGCGTCCGGTGACGCCCGGGTGGCGGACATGCTGGCGGCGATGGACAACATCGTTCCGGGACAGGGGATCGATTTCGCGGCGGTGGGCCAGGTGCTGCTGCTCGTGCTCGCCCTTTACGTGGGCGGGTCGCTACTGAGCTGGTTGCAGGGCTACCTGGTCAACGATGTGGTTCAGGGCACGGTGTACCGTATGCGGGCCGAGGTCGAAGACAAGATCAACCGCCTGCCGCTCGGGTACTTCGACCGGCAGCCACGGGGTGAGCTGCTCAGCCGGGTTACCAACGACATCGACAACGTCTCGCAGAGTCTGGCCCAGACCATGAGTCAGCTTCTGAGTTCGCTGCTCACGGTGATCAGTGTGGTCGGGATGATGCTCTATATCTCTCCGACCCTCGCGCTGATTGCCCTGGTCACCATCCCGGTGAGCATGGCGCTGGCCGGTCTGGTCATGAAGCGCTCGCAGGCGCTGTTCGTGTCGCAGTGGCGGCGTACAGGCGCGCTAAACGCGCAGATCGAGGAGGCGTTCACCGGACACGAATTGACCAAGGTGTTCGGTCGCCGGCGCGACGTCGAAGCGCGGTTCGGCGCCGAGAACGAAGAGCTGTTCAAGGCCAGTTTCGGCGCGCAGTTCGTCTCGGGGCTGATCATGCCGATGATGATGTTCATCGGCAACCTGAACTACGTGGCGATCGCGGTCGTCGGCGGGTTGCGGGTGGCGGCCGGTACGATGAGCCTGGGGGCCGTGCAGGCGTTCATTCAATACTCGCGGCAGTTCACACATCCGCTGACCCAGGTGGCCTCGATGGTCAATCTGCTGCAATCGGGTGTGGCCTCGGCCGAGCGGGTGTTCGAGCTGCTCGACGCCGGGGAAGAGCCCGCCGACAGCGCCGTCCCGGAGATGCCGATCGAGCGGCGGGGTCGTGTCGAGTTCGAGAAGGTGTCATTCCGTTACGATCCGAACACGCCGCTCATCACGGATCTGTCGCTGCTGGCCGACCCCGGTCACACGGTGGCCATTGTCGGGCCCACCGGAGCGGGCAAGACTACCCTGGTCAATCTGGTGATGAGGTTCTACGATATCGACGCGGGCCGCATTACGCTCGACGGCGTGGACGTCGCGCAGATGCGTCGGGCCGATCTGCGCCGGCAGGTGGGCATGGTGCTGCAGGACACCTGGCTCTTCGAGGGGACGATTCGCGACAACATCGCGTACGGCCGCCCGGGGGCGTCCGAAACGGAGATTCTCGAGGCAGCGCGCGCCACGTTCGTGCACCGGTTCGTCCGCAGTCTGCCCGACGGGTACGACACCGTGGTCGACGAGGCGGGCGGCAACCTCAGCGCCGGCGAGCGCCAATTGATTACGATTGCCCGGGCGTTTCTCGCCGACCCCGCCCTGTTGATCCTGGACGAAGCGACGAGTTCGGTCGACACGCGTACCGAACTGCTGCTGCAGCACGCGATGGCGGCGTTGCGTACCGACCGGACCAGCTTCGTGATCGCGCACCGACTGTCCACGATCCGCGACGCGGACTTGATTCTGGTGATGGAGGCGGGGCGCATCGTGGAACGTGGCACGCACGAGGAGCTGTTGCGGGCGGGCGGGGCGTACGTGGCGCTCTACGACGCGCAATTCAGCGCACCCGCGGTCGCCTGATCGAAGGTGTCCGGGAGCCGCACATGACTGTTCAGGAGTTGCTTCAATTCGCCGGGCGATACCCCTGGATCCTTGTAGGGGTCTTTGTCTCGGCACCGGTCGTCACATGGACGGCGGGACGATTCCACGACCGTCAGCGCGGCGGGGCGCCACCGTGGAACCACCTCTACGCCGCACTCGTGTACGTCACCTGCGTGCCCGGATTGTTCGCGGCCGTGGTGACCGGCTACACGCTCTTCTTTACGTCGGCCAGCCTGCTCGAGGTCAATGCAGTGGTGTATCTGCTGCCCGTCGTCTCGATGGTCGTGACGTTGATCCTCGTCGGCCGGAACGTCGACTTCGACGCGGTGCCCGGATTTCACCGGCTCTCCGGTCTGATGACGCTGATCGCCGTCAGTTTCGCCCTCGCGCTGGCGATCTCGAAGACACGATTGTGGATTGTCTTCGGCGGCTCCATCTTTCTGCTGTTCGGGCTGGCGGCGGCGGCGTTCGTGTTCATGAAGTGGGGCGCTCGCGCACTGTTTCGTCGCCGGAACGAACCAAAAGAACGCTCTCCGGACTTCATGGACGAACTGAACCGGCGCCGGTAGCAAGGCCCCGCGGGACTTTCGTCACGGACACGAGTATGCTGTGCTGAACGCGTGGCGCAGGTTCTGCGGGTGAGAGAGTCATGGGTGTGATGGATCGGATGTTCGGCAGGAAGAAGGTGGAGGAGGCACTCGATCCGCTTGCCGATCTGGTGTTGGAGAAGCTCAAGGTCGGCTATCTCGTGGACTACGACCTGCAGACGTGGCAGGTCACCGGCTATTGCCGCTACGCGTTCTCAGGCCAGGACGATAGCATCGAAGAGTGGGAGCTTTCCGCGGCCGGGGAGCAGCGCTACCTGGAACTGGCCGACGGCGGCTGGTCGTTCTCGAGAAAGATCTCAATCGGCGACATCGACGGCGACATTCGGCGGCACATCCTCGATCACGAGGATCCACCGTCGCACATCGTCTTCGAGGGCACGGCCTACCACCTCGACGCCTCCTATGCCGGTCAGATGTTTCCCGACGGGAACGGTCCCGGGGAGAATCTGATCCGCTGGGAATTCGTGGACGAGGCGGAGACGAATTTCGTAGGTATCGAGCAGTTCAGCGAGACCGGGTTCGCTGCCGCGGCCGGTCGTGTCGTGCACGACTATCAGTTCACCCACGTGCTGCCGGGAGCAATCGAGTGAGTCGTCAGCGGTCTCGCAACACGGGAGGGAGGCGCCAATGGTGACGGTTCTGCGACGAATGGGTCTCGGTGTCGTCCTCGCGCCCGCGCTGCTTGGCGCCGCGGCGTGTGCTACCGAGACGCCGCTCGAGCGGCTGCAACGCGAACTCGAGCCGAATCCGGAGTACTCGGTCACCCTGCAGGATATGCGGGAGGAGGGGTACTACCATCAATACGGGGTGGTCATCGGCCAGCCGGAGGCGGGGTCCGAGGACCTGGTCTACCGCGACTCCATTCTCGACTGGCAACAGGTGGGTCGCCGCACCTACGAACGGTATCAGCCGCATCTCGGCATGGTGATTCTGTCGAAGGGTCCCGACGGGATTGTCGATCAGAATCAGCACCCGCCCGGTTACCAGCAGGTGGGCAACGAGCGGTATGGTCAATGGCGCGACGATGGGGGCGGGCGTTCATTCTGGGTGTTCTATGGCCAATACGCGCTCCTGAGTCACATGATCGGGGGCTTCAGCCGCCCCATCTACCGGAACGACTGGAACGGGTATCGGGACGCGCGCTCCGGTGGTCGAACCTACTACGGTCCCGGCGGTGCGTATGGCACGAACGGGTCGGTGACGAGACAGACCAACCCCGACTTCTTCCGCCGGCAGCAAGCTCGACAGTCGGCGCAGAGCCGGTCGTTCGGTCAACGCGTGAACAGTCGGATGGCGGGGGGCTCGCGGTTCGGCGGCAAGTAGCCTGGCCGCCCGCCCGAAGGAGTGAATCATGCCGGTGGATCAGATTCTGACGGGGTTCATCTATCTGGCGGTCGTTCTTGTCCTTCTCGTGATTGGCAAGTGGGTCTACGACACGATTCACCGCGGCTTCGTGCTCCGGACCGAGCTTGTCGAGAAGGACAACCTGGCGGTGGCCCTCGCCGTCGCCGGCTACTATCTCGGTCTGGCGATCGTCCTGGGGGGCGTGGTGTCCGGGCCCGCCTCCTTCAACGTGCTCGACGATGTCATCGGTCTCGTGATCTTCGGGTTGTTGGGGATCGTGCTGCTCAATCTCTCGGCCTGGATCAACGACAAGGTTGTCTTCTCGAAATTCGACAATGAGAAAGAGATCGTCGAGGACCGCAATGCGGGCATGGGCGCCGTCGAAGGGGGCAACTACGTTGCGGTGGGCCTGATCACGGCCGGGGCGATGTCGGGCGAGGGGGGGGTGCTCCCGGGCCTGGTCTTCTGGGTCTTAGGTCTGGTGGCGCTCATCGTCGCCGGGCTGCTGTATGACAAGATCACCTCCTACGATCTCCATGAACAGATCGAGAAGGACAACGTCGCCGTCGGGGTGGCGTTCGCCGGGGTGCTGGTCGGTTTCGGGAACATCATCCGCATGGCCGGTGACGGCGATTTCGTCTCCTGGAACGAGAGCCTGACGGAGTTCGGGTACTACACTGTCGTCGGGCTGATCCTGTTGCCGTTCGTCCGGATCTTTGCCGACAAGGTGCTCCTGCCGGGCGCGAGCCTGAGCGACGAGCTGGTGCAGGACCGGCCCAACCTGGGCGCCGGGTTCATCGAAGCGGTCTCCTATCTCGCCGCGTCCATGTTGATTGGGTTAACTCTCTAGCCGCCCGTGGTAAGAGTCTCGCGTCGCACCAAGACCCGCCGTGAGCGAAGCCGCGCCCGGCTGATCTCGGCGAATGCATGACGAGACTCGCCGCCCCACGCCAGGCTCTCTCCCAGGGCCTGGTGCTCAAGGCCTGTATTTTCGCGATCGGTCTGGCTGGCATCGTGGCCGAGTACGTCATGGCCACACTGGCCAGCTACCTCCTCGGGGACGCGGTGTTGCAGTGGACCCTCCCCGACCCACGGACGGTCGACCTCGCCCGGCTCTACGGCCTCGAGACTTCCGCAGGGACTTCGACGACGAGGTCGAGGTGAGCGGCGAAACGAATTTGCGATCTTCTATTACTATCGAGACGGTGACTGGGATCTGTATCAGGTCTATGCCCGAGGAGGCAGGAGGCAGGAGGCAGAAGGAAGCCGGAGGGCTTCGCCAGGGTCTGGTTCAGTGGCACGCCGAGACGAACGATGAGTGTCTTCAAGACCAAGGTGGCGCAACCGTTCCTGGACTTCCTGGCGTTTCTGCACCGCGAGAACCTCTTCCGGTTGATGGGCGTCATCGTCGTGCTGGTCCTTGTTGGGGCCGTTGGTCTCACTTCCTTCGAGGAGAACCGGCCCTTTCCCGACGCGCTCTGGTGGGCCATCGTCACCGTGACCACGGTCGGCTTCGGGGACATCTCTCCGGTCTCTCTGGGTGGCCGTTTGGTCGGGGCCGTGCTCATGGTGTTTGGCATCGGCGTGCTCGGCATGTTCACGGCCACCATCGCCGGCGTGTTCGTCGAGAAGCGACTGAGGAAGGAGCGGGGCATGGGCTCGTACGATCTCGAGGGACGCATCATCCTGTGCGAATGGAACGACCGGACGAAGGAGATCCTCAAGGATCTGCGGGCCGACAGGCGCGCGGCCAGCGCGCCGATCGTGCTGGTGGCCGACATCGACGCGAAGCCGGTGGTGGACGAGCATCTGTATTTCGTGCGTGGCGATCTGACCGAGGAGCACCTGAAGCGCGCCGGCATCGAGAAGGCGGCCACCGTCGTCATCGTCGGCGATCGGTCCCTGGCCGCCGGTGCGCGGGATGCCAAGGTGGTGCTGTCGGTGCTGACGGTCGAGAGTCTCAACCCGGATGTCTACTCGATCGTCGAGCTGGCCAGCGAGGACAACGTCCGTCACTGCGAGCGTGCCCACGCCGACGAGATCATCGTGGGCGCCGAGTACAGTAGCCGGGTCATCTCGACCGCGACCCTGGACCACGGGATCTCCACGGTGCTGCGTGAGCTGCTCAGCGCGCAAGTAGGCCACGACCTCATCACCGTTCCAGTCCCGGAGGGATTCGGGGGGCGCTGCTTTTTCGACGTATTCTGCGACCTGAAGCGCGGGCACGGCAT
>JAKZVK010000239.1:0-3571 GCA_047516085.1 Bryobacterales bacterium | reverse complement strand
TAGGTGGTGAGGCCGGCCTCGATGCGGGTGATGCGGCGCAGGCGCCAGCGGGCGTCGGCGATCTGGAGGACGAGCTCGAATTCGATGGCGTTCTTGGGGAAGAGGTTTTCTTCGAGGATTTGGAGTTGCCGGTCGTATTCGGCGGGGTCCTCGTCGGCCATGACGGCGTCACGGGCGAGGAGGCCGTGCTTGAGTGCGTTTTGTGAGGAGCGGGCCTTGCCCTCGGGGGTGCGGGGGCCGGTTGATTTCTTGGCGTTTTGACGGTTCGCCTTCCGTTGTGCTTCCGTAGACATAGTGATTCTCCTTGAAAGTGAAAAAGCCGCGCGGTTTGGTCCGCGCGGCCCGGTGCGCCGGCCATTGGGCCGGCGTTCTTCACCCTCAGGATACGGTGGGGTGGTGGGGCTGGAAGGGGCCCCCGTGGGGTAAGTGGTTTGGAATCAGTGGGGTAAAGATTTGAAAGTTCTGTGACTGATTGGGCCGACGCGGAGGAAACCGCTAGCCGGAACCTGCCTCAGCACGGAGAAGAAGTAGCAGTCAGCGGCTGATAGTTAGGGTGCCTGTCCGAAAGCGCCGGGATAAGCCGGCGGGGAGTTGGGGATGAAAGAGCCCCACAGCGAAGGAGTAGCAACCACGCTGAGGCTCGAGTCATGCGCCCTCGGCGACGACGACGCGGATGAAGCGTTGACAGAGGCACTGGCGGGCCGGCTAATGAGCCGTGAAAGACTGAGTTCCGGACGCCGACCCTGTGGACAGAAGGGGAAGGCTACATCGTGGGTCGCGCATTCGCGAGCGGCCGGCGAGTCCGGCGCGGTCGGAAGAACCCGTGCACGCCAGGAAACTCTCCGCACGAGAGCCGGGAGACCTCAGCGACGCCTGTTGCGAACAACAGGCCGGCGGGAGAAGGCGCAAGCCGTACGACCCGCATGCACGTCGTCGAGGAGTCGGACGGGGCCGTAGTACGTGCGAAGGGTCCGAACAAGGGCGGGCAACCGTCGGCGGAGGATCTGGGGGGAAGGGCCCGGACCCAGGAGAACGTTCGTCGGGTTGCACGGTCCCGCAAGCCGTGTCACTGAGACCGGCGGGCGCGCGGAAGGGATGTCGCGGTGTGGCGTCCTCGCCGCCATCATCCGAGGTAGGAGCCGTATGAGTTAATGCTCACGTACGGATCTGTGCGGGGGCGTCGGGCGACTGGCGTCCCCACCCCCTTTGGGTCCGTCCTGGCCCCAAAACCGCACTACGGCCCCGAAGCAGCGCCTGCGGCGCGAGGTGTCGCCTTTCGCCTAAAGATGGCGACACTCCGCCAGACTGCGCGAAACTCGCACTTCCCAGGAAGACGAAAACCCATTTCTGGCCGACCAACGTGCCGCCGCATCGTCCGACGATCCAACTTGACCAATAAAACAATTTGTGTGCATAATGGTTTAGTTCCCAATGGTACACTCTCTTGTGTACAATAGGGCGTTTTCCCTAGCTGGCCTTAGGCGCATCTACCGATTGAAGCAGAAGGAACCTGTGTGGTGCTCTCGATAGAGATGGTTTTTCCATCCCAACCGAGCCTGCCGGACAGACCACTCAAAGGAGGATAAGGATAAATCTCATGCCCCAGAAATCTAGCCCGCGTCGGAGCAATCATCGACCCGCACGGCAGACGGCGCGGCCCGCCCGCCCCAACAGAACCAAGGTAAGCTTCATGCTCTCGAAGCCCCTTCAAAAAGCCGTCGCGCTCTACTCGGCTGACCAGAGCGTTCAGAAGAGCCAGGTCATTGAGGATGCCCTCACCGAATTCTTCAAGACCCAGGGCTGCGATCCTAACGCTCTTCCAGTATTCAACTAGTAGCTGTCTTTCAGCGGCAGAGAAACCACAGGCAACTTGTGGATCGGACGAGAGTCCGCCCCATATCCCTTCCAACGCTTTCGCGTCCTAACCGACCGTCTCGAGGGCGTCTTTCCTTGCCTCCTAACCTGCTCCTTCTATCCAACCTCCTGGGGGCTCCCAGTCTGCAGCTTGCCGCCATGCGCCGGGCGGACATCCCCAGGCAGCAGCGCACGCCCCTCACCCTGTACGCGGACGAGCCTCGTGCCAACCGGGGCGTAAATCAGTTGCGGATCGCGGCTAGGGAAAACTCCCCGAAGGAGCTGGGTTAACCGCTGTTGGCGGGCCGTTGCGTTTGACACGAGTATCCGCTCCTGCTACTATAGAGTACAGAGGTATATACTCCAGGAGGTATTGGAAGCCATGGATAAGCCGACAGCGCGATGGCGTATCGAGCACGGGCCCCAAGACGCCGACGTCCAATCGCGGCCGGGCGAGCAGCAACAGCGCTTGCATCAGGTTCGCAACACCATCCACTCCCTGACACGCCGTGTCGAGGCGGAAGAAAAGATCAAGCACGCCGCCCGGCGCGAGTACGTGACCCTCGCCAACATTCATCAGTTTGAGGATCTGCGCCCTATCGGTGACGCACCGATTCCCAGGCGCGACGAAGAGCAGCTCGCCGAAGCCCGACGCAACCAGACTGGAGCGACAACGGCTATCATCCTCGGCTGCGCCGTGGCGGCCATCCTGGGGGCGCTCTCGATCAACGGGCCGGTTGTCGCCGTCGCGGCCGGCTCAGCGGCGCTTGCGTTCGGCTTCGCGCACGTCTTCGTCCGCCTCCTCGCCGAGGTAACGGGCGCCAGGCCACGCAATCCGGGCGCCGCTCGAACCGTGAAGACATGGCTATACGTCTTCGGGGTCTTGTTGGTGCTGTCGTTCGCCCTCTTTGGCTGGTCGAGGTTCGTCGAAGACGACACTCTGGTTTCGTTTCTCCTCTCCGCCTCTTTAGTGGGCTTCGAGCTTGGCATCTTCGGGGTGGGTGCCGCATTGAAGTCTGTCTCTTACATCTACGGATGGACCGATGATCTGACCACCAAATATGAGCTGGCCGCCACCGAAGCAGACAAGCTGCGGGTGAAGTTGGGGGAGAACCAGCTCGAGCTGGACGAGGAGCTACACAGGATAGAGCAGACGGCGACCGCCAATGCCGCGGCAAAAACCGCCCAAGAGCGCGAAGAGGTGGAGTCGGAGGTAAGGCAATGACTCGGCGAGCGTTTTTGATCGCTGGCGCAGGCGCTGTTTCTGCTGACGCTACAACGTCAGGCGAGCAACCGCCATGTCTGGACGGGAGGCGAATCTTCAGATTGTGGCGCGATGCAAGCACCAGCATGAGCGAGGATGAGCTACGAAAGATCATCCCCGCTCTACTGAACGCGGTTAAATCGCTCACCGATGTGCTGACCGGCGTCGAGGTCGTGCACTTCTCGGCCGGCAGGAGTAGGACCGCTGCGCAATTGCCGACGCAGTTTTGTTGGGGGCTGCCTCCGGCGGTTGGGTCCAGCGTCAGCCGGGCCTACTCGGAATTGACCCTACCCCAGAAGATTCTGAAAACCTCGCGCAACCACGCCATCACCGAAGCGCTTGAGGAGCAGCAGGCGGCGGCCGCGAAGGAGGCCAGCGCCCGAGCGGCCCGTATCGACGCCGAATTGAAGCGGTTAGGGGAGTTCCTGAGCAAGGTGCCCACCCGTGTAGCAC
>JAKZVK010000238.1:0-5717 GCA_047516085.1 Bryobacterales bacterium | reverse complement strand
TGGTTGGCTTTTTCGACCTTCCCCTGCTGTGCGTCATCTATTTGGCTTTGATGAGCCGCAACGTGCCACAAGGCATCTTGATTGGCGTGGTGGTGGGCCTGGCGCAGGATAGCCTGACACACGGCCCGATCGGGGTGTTTGGTATCATCAAAACGCTAATCGCTTACCTGGCCTCGTCGATCAGCTTGGTGATTGAAGCCGACTATCCTGGCGCCCGGAGCGTTCTCGTGGCGCTCTTTCTGCTAATTCATCAGCTAATTTACTGGATCATGCAGCGGGTATTGCTGGGGACGGACGCTTCGTTTAATCCGGCGTTGACCCTGGTTCTCGCGGCTGCCCATGCGGCGCTGTCGCTGTTAGTGTTCCGTCTGTTCGACGGTTTGAAAAGGGCTGGTTGAGGGAGCCCCGTGAGTCTTTACCCCACCGGCCAACGCAAAAGCGGCGATGTGCAGATCGCCGTGTTTCAGTATTTCACCACGCTGGTCTTTCTGTGGCTGCTTTCGGGGTTCTGGCAGCTTCAGATCCAAAGTCCCGAGGTCTATGCCGACCGGGCCGAACGCAACCGCGTCAAGTCGCTGCCCGTACTGGCGCCTCGGGGGAAAATTCTCGACCGCGACGGCCGCGTGATCGTCGCCAACAGCCCCAGCCACAAGGTACTGCTGTCACGGGCGGTCCCTGACCGCAAGCACCTCGAAATCATCGCCGAGGGACTGAATATTCCTGCAGGCCAACTGACGGCGAAGCTCCATCGCCTCGGGACCTCGAAGACGCCCGAGTACCAATCCGCGATTCTCAAAGAGAACCTGACCCGCTCGGAGGTGGCCTTCGTCGAGGCCCACCGGCCGCAGTTTCGCGAACTGGAGCTGATTCGCTCCCAGCGACGCCTCTATCCCCGCGACGGCTTGGCTTCGCATGTCGTCGGCTACGTAAGCGAGATCAGCGACGACGAGCTTGACCAAGAGGAGTTCATCTTTTACGAGCCCGGGGCCGAGATCGGCAAGGCGGGCATCGAGCGGCAGTACAACGACATTCTCAGCGGCTCCAACGGCAGCCGCCTGGTCGAAGTGGATAGCCTCGGCCGCGAGCGAAAGCTATTCGGAACGGTCGAGGCCAAAGCAGGGCGCAGTATCCGGCTTACCTTGGATCTGGACCTCCAAGTGGTAGCGGAACTGGCCATGGAAGGCCGCAAGGGCGCGGTGGTGGCTCTCGATCCGCGCAACGGCGAAGTATTGGCCTTGGTCAGCCGCCCCAGCTACGATCCCAACATGTTTGTGGGAGGCATCCGGCCTGACGACTGGCGCGACCTGATCCGGAACCCCGACAAGCCGATGATGAACCGGGCGATTCAGGCGCAGTTGGCGCCCGGCTCGATCTTCAAGCCGATCCTGGCGCTGGCCGCCCGCGAGACCGGGACCATCGACGAGGATTTCAGCGTCTTTTGCAACGGTGGAGCTTCTTTCTACAACCGATACTTCCGCTGCCACATCGCCGGGGGGCACGGACGGGTGAAGCTTCGTGAGGCCTTGGCCAGGTCTTGCAACGTGTTTTTCCAAACAGTTGGCAACAAGCTGGGAATCGATCGCATCGCAGAGTATGCGGAACTGGTGGGACTGGGCCGCAAGACGTTGATCGACCTGCCTCACGAGCAGGAGGGCCTGGTACCGTCGGAGCCCTGGAAGCTGCGTTTCTTCCGAGAAAAATGGTATGCGGGGGAGACGATCTCGGTGGCGATCGGGCAAGGCGCTCTTACGGCGACCCCGCTCCAGATCTCCTATGCGATCGGAGGCCTTGTGATGGGCGGCATCTGGCACCGCCCTCACGTCGTTTCCTACGACGAGTTGAAGAGACTCCGTCCGGACTTCCAGCCGCCGCCGCCGAAAAGAGTGGAGGTCAGCCGGCGGCACGTCGACGCCATTGTGCAGGGGTTGTGGGCGGTCGTGAACGACGAGGGTACCGGCATCCGTGCGCGTCTGCCAGGTCACGACGTCTGTGGGAAAACGGGTTCAGCCCAGCGGGCTTCTCGAAAAACAGCGGCCGCCAGAAAAGACCTGGATCTGAGGGACTCGGCTTGGTTCGTCGGGTTCACTCCCTGCCGTGAGCCGGAGCTCGTCGTCACCGCGCTGTTTGAAAGCGGCGAACATGGCCACTTGGCCGCGCCGATCGTTCGCGACGTGATTAAGAGCCATCTCGACAAGAAGCGCCGTATCGAGTGGGCGCTGCAGGCCACTCGTCCAAGGAAAGGGCAAGAGCGCGACTCGGCGGCCGGAACCGTCGCCTTGGCCCGCACCGGCCAGCCATGACAGGGCAACACTCAGCTCGCGATGCCGACTGGACCTTGATCGGTCTCGCGATCAGCCTGTCGGTTCTCGGGTTGATCGAGATCTACAGCTCGACGCGCAACACGATCTGGCAGGACAGCCATTACCGCCAGATCATCTGGGTCGTCCTTGGTTTGTGCGTCATGTGGCTCGTCTCGACCGTCGACTACACCTGGTGGGTGGAGCACGTTCCAGCTTTTTATGTCGCCTGCCTGGTGCTGTTGGCCGCGGTAGCGCTGTTCGGCCACATTGGCGGCGGCGCCCGGCGTTGGCTCGCTTTGCCTGGCGGCGCCAGCTTGCAGATCTCGGAGTTCGCCAAGGTGGTGCTAGTATTGTTGGTGGCGTACGTGCTGGGCGAGTCGCCGCGGGAACGAATCACCGCCTCGACGCACTTGCGCATGGCCGGGTTATTCGCGGTCATCATGGCGGTGGTTGCCGCTCAGCCGGACTTGAGCACGGCGCTGAGCTACCTGCCTATCCTCGGGATGGGCGTGTTCATGGCCGGGCTGCGCTGGAAACATTTGTTGTTGCTGGTCTTGGCGGGCGTACTGGCCGCACCGGTGGCTTGGTACATGCTCTTGCCGTACCAGAAGGAAAGGGTGATTGCCTACCTCGATCCTGAGAGCGATCCGCGCGACAAAGGCTATCAGTCGATCCAATCGCAGATCGCCGTCGGTTCCGGCGAGGTATGGGGCAAGGGTTTCGCCCGCGGCACGCAGACTCAATTGCGGTTTCTGCCCAAGCCGCATACGGATTTCATCTTTTCGGCATTTGCCGAAGAGAGTGGTTTTGCAGGAGTGGTAGTAGCGCTGACGCTATACTTGGCGGTGCTGATGAAGATCGTAGGCAACGCCCAAACGGCCTCTGACAATGCAGGCATGTATATCTGCATGGGCGTGGCCGCTGTATTCTTGTTTCACCTGATCGTCAATGTCGGGATGGTTGTCGGCAAGGTGCCGGTGAACGGCACTCCTCTGCCGCTGATGAGTTACGGCGGGTCGAATATGATAGCGACGTTCATGTTGCTTGGGCTGGTCAACAACGTTCGCTTGCGCCGTTATACCAACTGAGCGCAGGCCTCGTAGGAGCCGGCAAGGAGTACCGAGATCGGACGGGCGCAGAGTTTGCGTCCGCCGAGAAGATTCGAATTTACAAAGTGAGAACAGGGAACACAAGGCGCCCCCGCTGATGTTGAGGAGAGGGCGGTTCTCTACGGGAAAGGCGTTGAGCAGGCGGGTTGTACGAAGCCGCTCCGCCCGGTAACCGAAGACAGACAAGCTTGCGGGTCAGGCGCGGCGCCCCAGCGGGGCGCGCATGGTGGCCCGGCGGGTTTCTAGACGCTGCTACAGCGCCGGATTCTCCGTCTTAGTCAGAACCGCATTTTCTAGGCGGGCCCTCCGTTCCCTGGGAGGCGTCCGATGTCCAAAGAACTAGTCGTTTCTTCGACCCCCCATCAAACTCGCCTCGCCCTGCTGGAAGATGACCGGCTGGTCGAGGTGTACGTTGAAAGAGAATCCCACCAAGGAGGGCTGGCCGGCAGTATCCACAAAGGCCGCGTGACGCGCGTCCTGCCCGGCATGCAGTCGGCGTTCGTCGATATCGGCCTCGACCGGGACGCGTTTCTCTACGTGTCGGACTTCTTCGAAGACCTCGATGACGACGAGGAACTCGCGGGAGACAAGAAAGCGCGTCCCACGGTGGCCGTCGTCGAGTTGCCCCCGGAGTCGCCCCCGGATACGGAGCCGTCCGCCGACCGGCCACGCCGCAGGGAACGGGGAGACCGCCGTGGCCGCCGCGGCCGCAGAGGGCGCCCCGCGCGCCGACCCGAGTCCGGATTCCCGCAGTCGAAGTACGCCAAGGTTGCTGACGACGGCGCGCCCGGTTCCCCCGACGAGCCGCCCGAGATCGAGCAGGCTGAGCCCACCGCCCCGCAGGCGGCCGCTGGGCCGGTCGCGGAAGTAGTGGCCCAGCTAGAAGAGGACTTGGCGGTCTTGCCGGGCGAGTCACTAGCGAAATACTCCGACGTTGCTGGTCGCGACAATCGCGAGCCTCTCGCGGAGTTGGAACCCGAAACCGCCGCGGGCGAAATGCCCGCCGAGGGCGAGGAGCCGATGGCCGCCCCCGAACCTGCCGACGAGCCCCCCGACTGGCCTGCCCGCGTCGATCCTGTTGAAGGCGATGCCGGCCAACCGGCGATGGACGGGGACCAAGCCGCTGCCGATCCACTGGCCTTCGGCAACGGAGGTTCCGACGGCGCGTTCGCGGATGCAGCGGTCGCTGCCGCTCCGGTTCCCGAGCCGGAGCCCGTGCCCGTGGAAGAGACGGCAGACGAGCCGGTAGACGCGATGGACCCTGAGCCGCTCGCCGACGATGCTTCGGTCCTCGCAGCCGCCGCCGCATTCGACTCCCAAGAGGAATCTCCGGAGGATTCCGTCGAGACGTCGGAGGAAGCTTCGCCGAGCACGGGTGACGGTACCGAGGCTCTCGCCGAAGCCGTGGACGACGCTCTGACCGAGCAAGCCGGCGATCCCGCACAAGCCGACGCGGAAAACGGTGACACTATCGAGCCGGCAGCAGCGACCGACGCGGCGCCAAGCGCAGACGCGGACGGCGAAGCTCATCCCGCGCCCGGCCTTCCACTCCCCGACGACAACGAGGAGCCCACGCCGGAGACGGCGCGCGTGCGGGAACGCTCGGGCTCATCACGCTCCTTACGCCGCCGCGGCCGCGGAGGCCGTCGCCGCTCGGGCCGCCGCCGCGACGAGCCCGAGACGGTCGAAGCATCGGTCCAGGAAGCTCCCGCGGTGGCCCCGTCGGGTGACGGCGCTGCTCCCTCCAGTGACGGAAGCGCTCGCTCCGGCCCGGCCAGCATCAGCGACCTGTTGTCGAAAGGCAACGAGATCCTGGTCCAGATCGCCAAAGAGCCGCTGGGCAAGAAAGGTGCGCGCATCACCTCGCACATCGCCCTGCCCGGGCGCTTCTTGGTCTACATGCCCACAGTCGACCATGTCGGGGTATCGCGAAAGATCGCTTCGTTTGACGAGCGCCGCCGCCTGCGCACGATCGTGAAAGAGCACTGCACCGGCATGCCGGGAGGCTTCATCGTGCGCACGGCCGGCGATGGAATCGAAGAGGAAGAGATTCGTGGCGACATGCTGTTCCTCTACAACCTCTGTCTCGACATCCGCCAAAAGGCCGAGCATCGCACGGGTCCGGGTCTCGTCCACCAAGACCTCGATATCGTCGAGCGCGTGCTGCGCGACCAGTTGGACGAAGACTTCAAGACGATCTGGGTCGATAGCGAGGACGAGTACGAGCGCATCCTCCGATTCGTCGAGCGCTTCCAGTCGAGGCTGGTCTCGCGCGTCAAGCTCTACACCCGCCCGCGGCCGATGTTCG
>JAKZVK010000237.1:0-5508 GCA_047516085.1 Bryobacterales bacterium | reverse complement strand
GAGCAGGTTTCGGCCGCTTGAGGTGTCAAAATGCGTCGTGAAGCTGCCTCGGGTTTAATGCGCAGCCTTGCTCGGGCGGCCATAGCCGTGCTGAGCCTATTGGGACTGGCTTCGCTAGTTGCCGGTGCCTGCGCACTCTGGATTCTACAGCCCACCCTGAAAGATCCGAGGGTGAGTTCCACCGAAGTTCGGGCGCTGAAAGCCGGCCTGAAGGCGCCGGCGGACCTGGCGACACCGCAGCAACTCTACCTTGATCTACTGAAACGAGTCTTGACGCGCTACCAGTTTGCCGAGATCTACGAACCCTTGCAGGAGGCCGGCCGATACCCTACAAACAAGTTCGTCTACCAGACGGTCCGCGATCTGTTGGCGCAGCGAGGTTTCGAGCTTGTTCACGTAATGCCGTTTGATCCCGAGCTGCGGGAAAGCGGCCAGGATACGCCTCTGGACGCGGAGACCATGGTCGGATTGAAGCGCCTCGACAACCTGCAGTTCTGCGTCGAAGAGGTGCTCCGCCGGAACGTGCCCGGCGATCTCATCGAGTGCGGAGCGTGGCGGGGCGGAAGCTGCATCCTCATGCGCGCGGTGCTGAAGGCGTACGGCAACACCGATCGAACCGTCTGGGTGGCGGACTCCTTCGAGGGGTTACCGAAGTTCGATCAAGAGACGTACGCTGAAGATGCCAAGATCTGGGAGGGCGGCGAGATGGCAGTTTCGATCGAAGAAGTAAAGCAAAACTTCGAACGGTACGGCCTGCTCGATAGCCAAGTGCGCTTCTTGAAGGGCTTCTTCGTTGACACGCTCCCGGACGCCCCGGTTCAACGCCTGTCGGTGCTGCGTCTCGACGCCGATCTATACGAGTCGACCACGCAGGCGCTGGACTATCTATACCCGAAACTCTCGCCTGGTGGCTACGTGATCGTTGATGACTACAATCTACCTGCCGCCAAACAGGCCGTTCACGACTACCGGGATCAGCACAAGATTGCCGACGAGATTATCCCGATTGATTTGAACGGGGTCTATTGGGAGAAGAGTGAGTGAGATGCTCGAAGAGCAACTTGGCCTCGGAGGTCAGCGGGGGCGGCCGGAATCAGGATTGACAACAGACGACTGATGCCCAAGCGCACCGACATCCACAAGATCCTGATCGTGGGCTCTGGTCCGATCGTCATCGGCCAGGCTTGCGAGTTCGACTACTCGGGCACGCAGGCGTGCAAGGCGCTGCGCAGCGAGGGCTACGAGGTCGTACTGGTCAATTCCAATCCGGCCACGATTATGACCGACCCCGATCTGGCCGACGGGACCTACATCGAGCCGCTCACAGTTGAGTACGTCCGCGAAATCATCGCCCGCGAGCGTCCCGACGCGCTGCTTTCGACCGTCGGCGGACAGACCGGTCTCAACCTCTCGGTGGAACTCGCCGAGAAAGGGGTCCTCGATGAATACGGCGTCGAGTTGATCGGTGCCAAGGTCGAGGCCATCAAGAAAGCCGAAGACCGCCTGCTGTTCAAAGACGCCATGCGGAGCATCGGCCTCGACGTGCCTCGCTCGAAGCTGGTCAACAACCTCGATGGCGGGTTGGAGTTCGGCAGCGAAGTCGGCTACCCCGTCGTGCTGCGTCCGAGCTTTACGCTGGGCGGTACGGGCGGCGGGCTCGCCTACAACAGCGAAGAGATGGTCGAACTGTTGACCCGCGCCCTCGACTTGTCGCCGGTCAGTGAAGTGCTGATCGAAGAGAGCGTACTGGGTTGGAAGGAGTTCGAGCTCGAGGTCATGCGCGACCTCAACGACAACTGCATCATCGTCTGCTCGATCGAGAACTTCGACCCAATGGGAGTGCACACGGGTGATTCGATCACCGTTGCCCCGGCGCAGACCCTCACCGACCGCGAATACCAGATGATGCGTGACGCCGCCCTGGCCTGCCTGCGTGAAATCGGCGTCGATACCGGCGGGTCGAACGTGCAGTTCGCCATCGAGCCCAGCACGGGGCGGATGGTGATCATCGAGATGAATCCGCGCGTCTCGCGCAGCTCGGCCCTGGCGTCGAAAGCGACCGGCTTTCCGATCGCCAAGATCGCGGCCAAGCTGGCGGTGGGCCTGCGGCTCGACGAGATCGCCAACGACATCACACGCAAGACACCCGCCTGCTTCTAGCCCACGATCGACTACGTTGTCGTGAAAATGCCGAAATGGCAGTTCGAGAAGTTCCCGGGCTCCGAGCCGCTGCTGGGCGTGCAGATGAAAAGCATCGGCGAAGTAATGGCGATCGGCCGCACCTTCAAGCACGCCCTCTCGAAAGCCGTCCGCAGCCTCGAGACCGGCAAGAAGTACGAGTCGGAAAAGTTCGACCCTGAGCTGATCTCGCAGAAGCTGATCACACCCACGCCCGACCGCTTCAACTACATTCGCTTCGCGTTCTCCCAAGGGTACACGGTCAAACAGATCGCTGAGATGACGCGCATCGATCCGTGGTTCCTGCACCAGATCAAGACGCTGGTAGACTTCCAGGCGGACATCGAAAAGCAAACCCTCGACACGCTTCCCAAAGTGCAACTCGAAGAGGCCAAGCGCTACGGCCTCTCCGACAAACGGATCGCGCGGGCGCTCGACAGCGACGAAGAGTCGGTGCGCCGGAAGCGCAAAGAACTCGGCATCCAGGCCGTCTTCAAGCGCGTCGACACCTGTGCCGCCGAGTTCGAGAGTTTCACGCCCTACCTCTACTCGACCTATGACTCCGAATGCGAGTCGAACCCGACCGACCGGCCCAAGGTGATGATCCTCGGCAGCGGCCCGAACCGCATCGGCCAGGGCATCGAGTTCGACTACTGCTGCTGTCACGCTTCGTTTGCGCTCCAGGAGTTGGGACGCGAGTCGATCATGGTCAACTGCAACCCCGAGACCGTCTCGACCGACTACGACACGAGCGATCGGCTCTACTTCGAGCCCCTGACGCTTGAGAACGTGCTCAACATCTGCGACACCGAAAGGCCCGACGGCGTCATTGTCCAGTTCGGCGGGCAGACGCCCCTGACGCTGGCGCTGCCGCTGAAAGCCCACGGCGTCCCCATTATCGGCACCGACCCCGAGTCCATCGATCTCGCCGAGAATCGCGACCTCTTCGGGAAGCTACTGTCCGAACTCGACATCCCGCAGCCGGAGAACGGTGTCGCTACCAGTGCGGATGAAGCCTGCACAGTAGCGCGCGGCCTCGGCTATCCCGTGTTGGTCCGGCCTAGCTACGTCCTCGGTGGACGGGCCATGGTGATTGCGTACGACGAAACGACGGTCCGCAATTACATGCGCGAGGCGGTGGCCTACTCGCAGGAGCGGCCGGTGCTGGTCGATCGCTTCCTTGAGAACGCGACCGAAGTGGACGTCGACGCGCTGAGCGACGGCGAGGAAGTCCTGATCGGCGGCATCATGGAGCACATCGAGGAAGCCGGTGTACACTCGGGCGACAGCTCGTGCGTGCTGCCTGCGGCGTCGATCACGCCCGCGCAGATGGATACGATCCGCGACCACACGGTGCGGCTGGCCAAGGCGCTGAACGTCATCGGCTTGATGAACATCCAGTACGCGATCTACAACGGCAAGGTCTACGTGATCGAGGTGAACCCGCGCGCCTCGCGCACCGTACCCTACGTCAGCAAGTCGACCGGCGTGCCGCTGGCGAAGATTGCGGTAGGGCTGATGACCGGCAAGAAGCTGGCCGACTACGACCTGCCGAAGGGGATGCTGCCGGTCCAGAAGAACTGCGTGAAGTCGCCCGTGTTCCCGTTCAACAAGTTTCCGGGCGTCGATCCGATTCTCGGTCCCGAGATGCGTTCGACAGGCGAGGTCATGGGCATCGGCGAGACCTTCGGCGAAGCGTTCGCCAAAGCGCAGCTCAGCGCCGGCCAGGCCTTGCCCGACCAGGGTTCGGTCTTCATCAGCGTCAACGAGCGCCAGCGTACCGAGGGCGTTGACGTCGCGAAGAAATTCGCTGATCTTGGTTTCTCGATCTACACCACGCGGGGCACGGCGTTCTCGCTCCGCGCCGCGGGACTGAAATGTCGCGTCGTTCTGAAGGTGTATGAAGGGCGGCCCAATCTGGTGGATCACATCAAAGACCGCCAGGTCGATTTGGTGATCAACACGCCCGCCGGTGCGCACTCGTTTCGTGACGAGAAGGCAATTCGCCGCGCCGCCGTGCAGTATCACGTTCCCTGCATCACGACGCTGAGCGCCGCCCGCGCGGCCGCCGACGGGATCGCGGCCCGCCGCGCCCACCCCGCCCGCGTGCAATCTCTCCAGCAACTCCACGCCAACGAGCACGTAGCGTAGCGCCGGGACTACTGTTCCGCCGCAGCTCTGCTTGTTCACACCGGAGGTAAGCGCCCTGGCTCGCCCATCGGCGTGTGAGGCGTTGCGCTTTGGCGGGTACAATGGTCAGTTGATGGCGAGAGGTGTGCCGATGTTGCAACGCCGGGATCTGTTGCTCTCGATGGCGGGCTTGTGGCCTGCCGGACGCGCGCTAGGCGCAACGTGGCCGCAGTTTCGCGGGCCCGGCGCGCGAGGCGTCGTGCCGGACGACCCCGATCTGCCGGAGAGCTGGAGCGCGACCGAGAACGTCGTTTGGAAGCGTCCCATCCCGGGCCTGGGATGGTCGTCGCCGGTCGTGTGGGACCGGCAGATCTTTCTCAACACCAACGTCAGCTCGGGGCCCGCGGCCACCCCGAGTGGAGGGTTCTACGGAGGTGGGAAGTCGAACCCCATTCCCACCGACGAGCACCGCTGGGTGGTCTACTGCGTCGATCTCGATAGCGGCAAAGTCCGCTGGGAGAGGGAGGTCCATCGCGGCGTACCCAACGTCCCGCGGCACAAGAAGAATACCTACGCCTCCGAGACACCGGTCACCGACGGCGAGCACGTTTATGCGCACTTCGGCGATCTGGCGACCTACTGCCTCGACATGAATGGCAAGGTGGCTTGGTCGAAGCCGTGGCGGCCGGTCGAGACGCGGTACGGATACGGTACCGCCTCCTCGCCGGCGCTTCACGAGGGTCGGCTCTACATCACCAACGACAACGAAGAGCAGTCGTATCTTGTCGCGCTCGACAAGGCGACGGGCCAGGAAATCTGGCGGGTTGACCGCGATGAGTCGACCACATGGTCGACGCCCTACGTCTGGAAGAACGCCGAGCGAACCGAAATCATCACCGCCGGGCGCAAGAAGGTGCGCTCCTATGACCTGGACGGCAAGCTGCTGTGGGAGATCAGCGGCATGTCGGCGTTGTCGATTCCGACGCCGTTTTCCGAACACGGGTTGCTTTATGTGACCTCGGGCTTTCATGTGACCAAGGAGCGGCCTGTCTACGCGATTCGGCCCGGCGCTTCCGGCGACATTACGCTTGCCGCCGGCGAGACGAGCAACGACTACATCGCCTGGAGCCTGCCGCAAGGCGGGCCGTACCATCCCACGCCGGTCCTCTACGGTGACCTCATCTATGTGCTGTTTGACCG
>JAKZVK010000236.1:0-4168 GCA_047516085.1 Bryobacterales bacterium | reverse complement strand
GCTCAGCTCGGTCGAGCCGATGGACTGGACCGACGACCTGCTCGCTCTCATGGCCTCGGAGGACCGCATCGCCAAGCACGTCCACATCCCGTTGCAGTCGGGCTCGGACGCGATTCTGAAGGCGATGCGCCGGCGCTACCGTACGCGACACTACGCGGGACGCCTTGAGAAAGCCCGCGCTCTGATGCCCAGTGCCGGCATCGGGGCCGACGTGATGGTCGGCTTCCCCGGCGAGACGGAGCGTGAGTTCGAAGAGACGCGCCGCTTCATTGCGGAGATGCCCTTCACGTACCTTCATGTCTTCAGCTACTCGGCCCGGCCGGGCACCCCTTCCACGGAACTTCCCGGCGAGCCGGCGCGGGCGGTCAAGAAGCAGAGGAACCGCATCCTGCGTGAGCTGGTCGCCGAAAAGAACCTCCTGTTTCGCCGCAACTTGGTCGGGACTCGCCTTCCGGCCGTGACGCTGGAGGGCGGCAACGGTGCGGGCACGAGGGCCCTGACCGACAATTACCTCGACGTGCGGATCGCGGGGCAGAGCCTGGCGCCGGGCCGCCCCGTCAGCGTCGAGCTGACACGCTGCGATGTGGCATCGACCTCGGCACGACTCGCGTAGTGTGTGTCCCTCCGTCCAATAACGGTTGCTACACTCGACCCGTGACGTCGCTTGCCCGCATCTCGTTCGCCTGTTTCGTCGCCGCCGTCCCTCTACTCGCTGCCGACTGGCCCACTTTCGGCCACGATCCGCAACGCAGCGGTTGGGCCCGCGAGGAGCGCGTCCTCAGCAGGGACAATGTTGCGCGGTTGACGCTCAAGTGGAAGGTCAAGGTTGAGAACGAAACGAAATCGCTCACCGCGCTCACCTCGCCCATCGTCGTCAGCGGCGTCGCAACCGAAAACGGGCCCAAGGACCTCATCTACGTCGGCGGCAGCGGTGATGTCTTCTACGCCATCGACGCGGCGAACGGTGAAGTCGTCTGGTCCAAGACTTTCAAGACCGACATCGTCAACCAGCGGCCGGGCATGTGGCTTTGTCCCAAAGGCCTCAATGCCACACCCGCGGCCGACCCCGAGCGGCAGACGATCTATGTGATCTCGAGTGACGGCAGGCTCTACGCGCTCGACCTCGCGACCGGCAAAGAGAAGTTCCGCGCCGTGCAGTTCGTTCCGCCGTTCTCGAAAAACTGGAGCCTCAACCTGCGCGGCTCGACCGTCTACACGTCGATCTCGCAAAACTGTGGCGACACGCCCTCGGGGGTGGCCTCGCTGGACTTGGGCGACCCCGCCCGGCCGGTGGTGCGCCACTGGCGCGCGGCCCGCTACGGCGCGGGGGTGTGGGGGCGAGGCGGCATTGTGCTCGGCAGCCAAGGCCGGATCTTCGGTGCCACCGGCGATGGCGACTTCGACCCGGCGGCATCCGACTACGGCCAGACCGTGTTCGCCCTCGACCCCGAGACGCTGCAGCTTCTCGACTACTTCACGCCGCGCAACTGGGAGTACCTCAAGAAGCGTGACTTCGACATGACCGCCTCGCCGGTGGTCTTCGCTTACAACGACCGGCAACTGCTCGCGGTCGGCGGCAAAGAGGGCCTCGTGTACCTCATGGACACCGATCGCCTCGGGGGCGACGATCACCAGTCCTGTCTCTACACGACCCGCTACTCTCCAACGATGAGGAATGGTTCGAGGGGAAGGGCGTTTGGGGCGGCCTGTCGGCTTATCGCGATTCGCAGGGCCGGCATTGGCTGTACGTTCCGCTTTGGGGTCCGCTGTCGTCGAAGGGACCGAAGTACCCGAACACCAACGGGCCCAACCCCAATGGCAGCATCGCCGCGTTCACAGTCGAGGACAACCCGGCGACGGGGGAGCCCTTTCTGAAGGCGGCGTGGGTCAGCGGAGACCTCGCCGTACCCGAGCCGGCCGCTATCGCGAATGACGTCGTCTTCGTACTCGCGAACGGCGAGAACGTGCGCCAAACGGTCGAGGCCGGCATCTTCAACCGCGGCAATCTGACCCTCCTGAAAGACACAGAAAGACTTGAGGGCAAAGCCCGTGCTGAATTGCGAGCCCTGGACGCGCACAACGGCCGCGAGCTATGGCGAAGCGAGCCGAACACGTTTGAGACTTGGTCTCACTTCAGCGGCCTCGCCATCGCGAACGGACAGGTCTACGCGGTGGATTTCAGTTCGACTTTGTACTGCTTCGCGCTCGACGCGGAGTAGCCGTGAGCCGGGCTTCTCCTACGCGGCCAGGCGTTCGTTCAAGTCCCGCTGCGCGTCAGCGACGAGTTCGGCGGCGTTGTTGTAGAACAGGTCCTCTATCTGTTGACGGCTCAGGCTGACGTAGCGCACCGCACGCTTCATCGCACGTAGCATCTCGTATCGTACAAAGGTGAACCCGCCGGAGCAGTGCGTCGTGTTCAACGTCTGGTTGGACGTGTCGAGCTGACTCCAGCAGTAGCCCCACGCAAGGTACTTGCCTCGCGTGACGCCGACCGTGAAATCGTCGCTGCCGTAACAGACCCGCGCCGGATCAACGATCGATAGCAACGCGGCAAAAGCATCCGATTCACACACCGACGAGGTTTCGAACCATAGGTTCGGGATCTTCTTGAGCCGCGGGGCTGCTTCGAGCAGAGGCCAGTCGGAGTAGCTGCGTGCGCAGTGCGCCATCATCCAGCGAACGCGCGGATACTTCTCGGTGAGCCGCTCGAGGTCTTCGAGATTTTCCGGGTCGGCGATCGCGCGTGACTTGGCGATGTGCATGCGGATGATCAGCCCGTAGCGGTCGGCGACTTCGATTTGGTGTTCGGGCATGAAGTCGGTGATGCGTGGCTCGACCGGATCTCCGGTGATCGAGTAGTGACGGTAGGGCTTGAACCCGATGAACCTGTGCCGGCGCACGGCGCGCTCGACCTCTTCCGCCGTCATTTTGGGATGGACGACCATCTGTGCGGTCGCGTCCGGCTTCTTGGCGGCTTCGTCGGAGATGAAGCGGTTCGAGCCGTCGAAGTCAGCCTTCAAGTGCGGCGACGGCGCAAGCATGTGGCTGACCTCGCGGCCGGGATAGAGCAGCTTCTCGGCGGCATCGAGCAGTTCGAGGCTGCCGTATCGCGCGAAGTCTCCGGCGGGGAGGTTGTAGCGCGGGGTACCGGCCTTGTCCGGATCGAGGTCTAGCTCGTAGCGCGTCAGGTGGCCGTGCATGTCGTACAGGCGCTGGGGCACGAACTCGTCAAGCTCGTCGGTCCAGACGCGGCGGTCGAGGTCATTGATAGCGAGAATCCGCGCCGCCCGCTCCATGGGCGTCGACGCCGTCTGACTGCTCAGGGTTTTTTGGCTGCTTGCCGCGGCGATTCCGGCGCCGGCGCTGCCTAGGAACGAGCGCCGTGAGACTCCGCTCGGGCGAGGCTGAGGTCGGTTCGAGGGCTGGGGCATTGGGGCTGCTCCTTTGTCGGAAGTTCGCAGCAGCGCACGGCAGCACTGCAAGGATGGGTAGACCATGGGAAGCATACCAGGGATCGACCTGGGATTTGGACCCGGACCCTGGCGGAGGGGTGGGACGGCGACGGCTGCGATAGAATCGGGCCCTGACCGTTGCCTTTCCTATCCTTGGTGCGTTTTTGCGCTGGCGCTGCGACTACCCGGGTCGAAGCCTGCCTACGTCTCATGAAGCCCCGCCTGGTTGTGGCTTCCCGGTGTGTCCTTACGCTTCTCGCGGGTCGCAGTTTCGGAGACGTCAGTACGGGGTCAGATGTGGGACCCGGAATCGCAAGCTTTGGTGCCATCGGAACAGCTCGGGAACACTTGTGCTGTCGGCAGCGGTGATATACTCAGTGTGTCCTCGGCTGCGTCCGTGTCAATCACGGATTGCCTTCTGACCGCCCTTAACCCCTCGCCTGTTCGCGTTGGTTCGAGCTCAGTCCGACGAAGGATGATTATATTTCGGGATAGGAAAACACAATATGACAAACATCTTTGTCGGGAATCTCAGCTTCGACACGAGCCAGGACGAGTTGCAAACCGCCTTCGCTGAATTCGGCGCCGTGGAGCGTGTGAACATCGTTACGGATCGTGACACGGGCCAGCCCCGCGGCTTTGCCTTCGTCGAAATGACGGAGAAGGACGCTGCCGAAAAAGCCATTGCTCAACTAAACGGCACTGAACTGGGCGGT
>JAKZVK010000235.1:0-11193 GCA_047516085.1 Bryobacterales bacterium | reverse complement strand
AACCGCTCATCAGTCATGAGGTGATCGTCAACCTGATCGCTGGCACGACGACCGCAACGGGTCTCACCGTCCACTCGGAGTTAGACACTCGCACTTACCCTCCAGGCGTCAAGGTGTCAGATCGCGAAGTATCGGAGATTGATCTCCGCCGTGACAAGTTCCACGGAGATTGGAACTACACGCTGCATCCCAGACGGCACTGAGATACTGCATAGGTTATTTCGTTACGAGCCCTTAGGCTCAACGAGTCCGATCCCCGCCTCGGCGTCGATCTTTTGGGCGCTGACCATCCGGGCATCGATGTAATAAATCACCGACCGATGGCGGATAAACGGATGGTCGCCGGGGCTCAGGAAGACCGTCTGATCCACTCCGTGTCTAAGAGTCGTCACACTGACGATCACGCAGCGGCCATCGTCATCGTCCGGATCGGTGATCACAACCCACAGATGAGGTGTTGGGCCGATGCCCGGTGCGGGCATCAGGAACGTGTCCCCGCACCGCATCGTTGGACGGTTAGGACACGAGAGACTCGGCGGCCTTGAGGCTTTCGAGCTCCTCTTCGACAGTGGCGATCTCCGACGGCGTCTTGCCGCCGGCGTTGAGGATGTCCTGGTAGAAGATCGGGATCGCACTGCCGTGCGGATCCTTCCACTCCGGCAGGGTGTGAGCAAGATCGACCAGGTCCCACCGGCTCTTACGGCCGTGCTGGCCGAAAATCTCCTCGATGAGGTCTTCCTCGGCACGCGAGAGCTCGTCCGCGGGCGCCTCCCTGACAAGGCGGACCTCGTAGTTCTCAGGAGGGGAGATGAACTGTGCCCACGTCGTCTGGAGTCCCGGCAGTGTGTCTTCTGTAATCAACTCAAGCGTCCGGCTAAGGACGGGACCTTTGTCCATCGAAACGTAGCAATCGGTTGTAACCGGCCGACCCCAGCGAAGGAGCGCCTCGCGGTCGATCAGGTACATGAGCTTGATGAGCTTGAGGTAGCTCATCCGGCCTCCGCGAAGCTTCAGTAGACGGGCAGCCGTTTGCGCCGCTTTCGCCTCGTTGAAGGGTAACTGCATCTCGCACCCTGATTCTATCATCATCGGCGTGGCCTAGTAGCCTGTTTACAAGGCTCGGACCAGTTTTTTGCTTGACAAGGTGATGCCTGTCAGGCATCATGAGGTTGCGGATATAGCGTTTGACATAGAAGGGAACATGCCAGCATCCAGCAGCTCGGTTCCGACCGAACCGTTCTCGATACCCGAGTCGGAAACGGAACAGGTGCGCCTCCTGCAGAAGATGATGCAGTCGGGGGCCGCTGCGCTTGTGGGGCCTACGGGCCAGCGCCACAAGATTCCCAGCAACTTGTACGGCTTGTTCCTGAAGGTCCTCGCGCTGCTCGAGAGGGGCCAAGCGATCTCGATCGTGCCCTACATGCAGGAGTTGACCACCCAGCAGGCGGCGGATCTCCTAGGGGTCTCCCGTCAGTTCTTCGTGCGGCTTCTCGCGGATGGAAAGCTGACCTTTCACATGGTCGGCACGCACCGGCGGATCTACCTCAAGGATCTACTGGAGTTCAAAAAGGAGCGGGACCAGAAGCGGCATAAGGCTCTCGACGAGATGGCGCGGCGCGACGTTGAAGACGGTACGTATGATCGAGTAGTCCTACCTGATGAGTAACTACACGGCCGTCCTCGACGCGAGCGTGCTGGTTGACGATTGCCTGCGGGATACGCTCTTGCGCATGGCCGAGGAGCCGTAGTGAGTCCGCAGCCCGGAACACTTTCGCCGCCCCGTTCCATTGTAAGCCTCCTCTGCAACCGGTCCGTCTACACACCGGAAACACCGGAAGCTCTTTCATTGATCCCAATCTCCCGGGCGTGGTACACAGCAGAATCGTTGGGTAACGCTGGCCCACATCGAGCAGCGCCGCGGGGGTCGCCTTGCCAAACCGCTTTTGCTGTCTCGGACCGACGGTGCAGCTCACGCCAGCATCATAATTGAGGCTGTCCCGGTTTCCGGTTTCCCCTCGGTTTCCCCGGAGTTCGGGCTTTGTCCCCGAACTCTCCCGAACTCTCCCCGAACTCTCGGAACTCTCCACTGTCACGCTAGCAGCACGCGTACACCCCGTTCCAGCCTCGTTTACTGCCAGGTGGGTGTAGCGCGCGATAGAATTCGGAGCCTGGTCGTCATGGACTGAGGTTTTGTTAGAGACTCTTAGTGTTAAGCTGACGACAATCAGTCGCATGTCGATTGCCAATCCAGTCGCTTCCCAGAAGGGCGCGCAAGAAAACGGCACGGGATGAACCCTGCCGCCGCGCCGCCCACGTCCGCGCCGCGATTCGGGACCCTGCACCGCATCCTCCGCCGGCTGTGGCCCGACACGCCCGCCGGGCGCTGGGCCATGGCGGGGATCATCGCCGTCTCTTTCGGGCTCCGCGCTGCTCGCCTGACGGACACCTTCCCGATCACGGGGTATGAGGCTATCTACTTGCGCTGGGCGGAAATCATCGACCATCAGGGCCAGTGGTTCATCTCGTTGATTGATGCCAAGCCGCCGCTGCAGTCCTGGGTGCTTGGCGCCTTGCGGATAGCCCTTGGCGGCGACCCGCTGCTACAGGCCCGTCTCGCCTCTGTTGGAGCCGGTCTGCTGAGCACGGTGGGCATTTTCGCCATCGGCAAACGACTAGGTGGGGACACAGCGGGCTTGACTGGCGCCGCACTGTACGCTGTCTTCCCCTTCGCTGTCTTGTACGATCGCCTCGCCTACACCGAAGCCTTCGTGAACCTCGCAGGCATTGCCCTTGTACTCGCGTCTCTGTTTGTGTTCGGAGAAGTGCGGCGAAGCTGGGTGCCGCAGATCATGGCGGGCGTGGCGCTGGGTCTGGGTCTGTTGACCAAGCAGACGGTGCTGCTGTTCGCCTACTTTCCCGTCGTGGCGGGGCTCTGGCTGGGATGCCGGTTGAGATTGGGCCTATTCGTGCGCTGGGTGGTCATCTATTCGATCGCGGCTCTCTTTTTCGCTTTCACGTGGATAGCGGCCCCGCAGGCCCCCGGCACCGACTCACGAGATCTCCTTGTCCATCGGACGGATTTCGTTGGAACGCCGGACTCTCTACTGGATCTCCGCTTTCCCCGTCTTGCTCGGAACCTATGGCGTCTTCGGCGGACCGAAACGTATTTCCCTTGGCCGACTGCCCTGGCGTCGATGCTATCGCTGCTTTACCTCTCTCGGCGCGGATCTCTCGCGGCCTGGGTGCTCATCTCGGTCGCGGTACTGCCGCTGTTTGTGCAGTGCTTGGTCCTGTCCAAGATATACCCCATGCGCTGGGCGTTTCCCCATTTCTGGCCTTTCTTGGCAGTAATAGGCTTGGCCGCGGCCGATCTTTGGGGACGGTTCTTACAACCGATGGGCCCAACTCTCCGCAGGCATGCTATTCTCGCTCTTGCAGGCCTCGTGGTTGCCGGGCCGATGCTCTATCAAGCACAAGGGATCGTTCGCGAGCCACACCACTTCCTGCACCCAGCCGATTCCAGGTATTATCACAGGTCTCACGCCTATTCCGGGTTCGGAAACTCTGAGGCTGTCGATTACCTGTTGAAGGAAGCTCGCAACGGTCCCCTCGTGCTACTAACTGACCCGATTCCGGGGCCGCCGGCCGACGCGATGTTCGCGTACCTCAACCAGCGCAACGGAATTCGAGTCTACGAAGCCTTGTGGACGGAACTTGCGCCCGACCACCCGATCTTGCCGCCGGGCCCCATCGAAATCATGAGGTCGCGATACGAGCGAGAAAAGGTGGGCGTCCTCGATTTCTCGAAAGTGTCGCGGGTCTTCTACGTCACCGACAGCTACTATCACTCCGAGGAGGCGGTCCGCGATCGTCAGAAGGACGCACTGCTCGTGGCCAGTTTTCCCAAGCCCATGGGTGAAAAATCTGTCGATGTCTATCGATTGAACTAGGCTGGCCGGCCGTTCACGCGGCGGATGCTAGACTGGCGGTTCCGCACGTATGGCGAAACACGACTCCAGGGCAGCCAGCGCTCGGCGGGCGCGCCAGAAGGGTCCCCCCAGACAGGGTCGCCCGAAGCCCAAAGCACCCCCTCTGGATTTCGCAAGAGCGTCGGGATAAACCGGCATGTTGTTGGGAATGAAAGAGTCCTACAAGGAAGGAGGACCTCGAGTCTTGCGGACGGCGTCGCGAGGCGACGTTCGAAGCATAGACAGAGGCATCGGCGGGCCGGCTATTGAGCTTCAAAAAATCTGTTTCAGGGTGCCGACCTTGTTTGTGAAAAGGGAAGGCAACACGAGCGTCCGCGTTCGGTCGCGAGTGGGCGTGCGGCCCTGCGTAGTCGAGGAACCTGAGCACGTCGAGAGACAACATGCACGAGAACCGGGAGACCTCTGGAACGTCTCGATCTGATCGAGACCGGTCCGAGAAGGCGCTAAGCCGAACGGCAGCCATGTACGTTCCAGAGGGGTCTGACTGCGCAAGAACAGCGAGGTCGGCAATGCTTGACACGGCGGGCTGATGCCTCTCCTCAGTCGATTGAAGACGCTCGACACCCGGACGACCAGACTCGTTCTTGGGCTCTTGCTCCTTGTAACAGCGGCGCGAATCGGTTTCTTGTATCCCGAATGCACCGCTACCTCCGACGAATGGATTCACATTGTCGCGGGACTTCAGATCTACGAGGAGGGGATCTACAGCTATGATCTCGAACACCCTCCGCTGGCACGGTTTGCGGTGGGAGTTCTGCCCTACCTCTCGGGCGTGCGTGTCCCCTCCGACGGGCCGCCGAGGGAGTGGTACGTTCTGAAGCGGGCCGAGGACTACTGGCAAGCTCTGACGCTGGCGCGCATAGGGAACTCCGTTTTTCTCGTTATCCTGCTGTTGTACGTCTTTCGATGGAGTTCCCTACTCTACGGGCGCGCCGCGGGGCTGGTTGCCGCGTTTCTGGTGGCGGGTTCCCCGACGGTCATCGCTCACTCCTCGGTGGCGACCATCGATCTCTCGATTACCGCTACCTTGGTCGCAGCGTCCTACCACGCCTATCGCTGGTTCGAGGCCCCGAGCTTATCTCGGGCACTGGTAACAGGCCTGGTTAGCGGCCTAGCCCTGATTGCCAAGTTCTCGACCGTCGGTTTTCTGCCGCCGATAATGATCGGCTTTTTCTTGCTGCATTGGCTTCGGCATCGGACCGAGGTAGGGAAATGGAGTCTTCTTGCCCCGCTAAATTTCCTGGTGCAAACCAGTCTGTTTTGTGCGGCGGCCCTGTTGGTGGTTTGGGCCTGCTGGCAAATCTGCCCCGCGCCACCGCTGATTCCAATTCGTCCCCATTACATGATTGTGGATAAATTCCTGGTGCCGGACTCGCTGCTCAACAGCGGCGTCAACCAATTGATCGTGTGGGCCCGCGAGTCGATGTCCGGTTGGACTGACGGGTTTTGGATCGCGGCCAATCATGCGTATCGAGGTCACCGCGCCCAGTTTCTGCTCGGGGAGATTCGAGTCAAGGAGGGTTGGTGGTACTACTTCCCGGTTGCTTTTGCACTCAAATCGACGCTGCCGTTTCTGGGGCTCATCACCCTAGGGATTGTGCCGGTGGTCCTTCGACGGTACGAATCGCTGCGCAATGGCTTGCTCCATCCAGTCGCCGCGGCGTGCGTCGTTCTCTCTGTGGGTATCTATAGCGACTTGAACATCGGCATCCGTCACCTCCTTCCGATGTATCCCTTCTTGGCCGTCGCAGCGTCATCGTTGTTTGTCCGTTCGAGCAGCTCCTTTCTCAGAAGTGCGGGCTTGGTACGAGCCGCCGGGCTTCTGCTCGTGTTGCACGGAACAGCGTCGCTTGCCGCACACCCTGATTACTTGGCTTACTTCAATGAGATCGGTCGCGGAAGGGAGCACCATCTTCTCGCGGACAGTAACCTCGATTGGGGCCAAGACATAGGCCGCCTCGGCGAGTACCTGCGAGCACATGGCATTACGGACGTCTATGTCGAGTGTTTCGGGCAGACACGGACACCACCGGAAACGATTGGCATCGAGGGCGCGAAACGCTTTCCCCCACCTGACCAGCCCGTCGGCTGGATCGCCGTCAGCTTGACCAACCTTCAAGGCTGGTGGCCGCCCCAAGATCCATCGAGATACTCCTGGCTGCTGCAACATGAGCCTCGGGCCAAGATCGGCAAGACGATCTGGTTGTACTATCTCGAGCCCTAGCAGTCCGTGGTGAAAGTACATTTCATGGGACAATTGTTTTATGGCCATGGGACGACGCAACCGGCGGCAGCGGCAAAAGGATCTTTGGGTGGCCGCGGTCGATATGCCCAAGACCGCAGCGCACCCCTTCTACCGCCAGCTCAACGAACTGCTCGACAAACACGGCTTCGACGCCTTTGTCGAGGGACAGGCAGTGCGGGGCAGTGCGGGGACAAAGCCCGGGGCAGTGCGGGGACAAAGCCCGAACTCGGGTTGGCCAATAGCGAGGGCTATCGATTACACGAAAGCTCGCCACAAGGTGGCCACGGCAAAGGTCACCAAGAAAGCGAAGACCAGCGGCATCAAGGAGCCGATGATGGTCCAGCGGGCGCTGCGGGTCTCTTTCCAAATCGTGAGGATGGTCGTTGCGCAGGGGTTATGCAGCAGCGAGAAGAGCATCAGGTTGACGGCGGTCAGCATCGTCCAGCCGTTCTCGTCGATGAGCAGCGTGCGGATTTCGTCATACGACGTCACGTCGCTCATCATGCCCGTGCCCATGTAGACCATCAGCATCGTCGGGACAACGATTTCGTTGGCGGGAATGGCGATCACGTAGGCCAACAGCACCACGCCGTCGAGTCCGATGGCGTAGCCGAGCGGCTGCATGAAGTCGGCGGAGTGTTGCGCCAGGCTGACGCCGTTCCATTCGATGTTGGCCAGCACCCAGATCACGGCGCCGGCGGGCGCGGCGGTGAGAATCGCGCGGCCCAGGACGAAGATCGTCCGATCGATCAGCGACGTGTAGAGGATTCGCAAGATGCTGGGACGGCGATACGGCGGCAACTCGAGCGTGAATGCCGAGGCCTCCCCTTGCAGCACCGTTCGCGCCAGCAGCCATGACGACAGCAGCGTAAAGCCCACGCCGATCAGCACTACGCCCACCACCGCGCCTGCCGCGGCGAACGATGCGAACATCGGCGGGAAGGCCGCCGCGACGAAGATGATCGCCAGCATGATCAGGGTCGGGAAGCGTCCGTTGCAGGGCACGAAGTTGTTGGTGAGGATGGCGATAAGCCGTTCGCGGGGCGAGTCGATCACGCGCGTCGCGGTGATGCCCGCTGCGTTGCAGCCGAAGCCCATCGCCATGGTCAGCGCCTGTTTGCCGTGCGCGCCAGCTTTGCGGAACAGCCAGTCCATGTTGAAGGCGACACGCGGGAGGTAGCCGAGATCTTCCAAGATCGTGAACATCGGGAAGAAGATCGCCATCGGGGGCAGCATGACGCTGATTACCCAGGCGAGTCCGCGGTAGACGCCGTTCCAAATGAATCCGGTAATCCACCACGGCACGCCCCAGCTTTGGAATGTCGCGACCGCCTCGTTTTCGAACCAGAAGAACATCTCGGCCAGCTTCTGCGAGGGATAGTTGGCGCCGATGATCGTGAGCCAGAAGATGGCCGCCAGGATGAACAGCATCAGCGGCAGGCCGAAGAAGGGCGAGGTAACGATGCGGTCGATGTACTGATCCAGGTCCCACCCGCGCCGCGCGCCAACGTGCACGGAACGCTCGGCGATGCGCTCGGCGTCGGAGTACAGCGACGTGACGATGCGGTCGCGGAAGTCCTCGCCGAGTTGCCGGCGAAGCTCGTCCGCGCGCAACAGCACGGTTTTCGGATCGGCCGTCTTCGTGCTCATTGCGCCCCTTGAATCGCGATCACCCGGCTGGTCGTTTCAACCGGCCCCGCTTGCGCCGCCTCCAGATCCGTCAGCTCGCCGGAGAGAATCGCCTGGCGCACCTTGTGGTCACCGTCGAGCAGGCGAAAGGCCAGCCAGCGCGCGTTCGGTACTCCCGGCGCCAAATGCTCGATCATCGGCACTAGCTCGTCGACGGCCTCTTGTAGCTCCGGCGGAGGCGCGGACCGCCGCGGCTTGGTCCGTATGTCGCCCGCGATTACTTCCGCGACCGTCCGCACCAATTCGTGCAGGCCCTCTTTGGTGCGCGCTACCGTGGGGACGGCGGGGACGCCGAGGTCACGCGCCAGGCTGCGGACATCGACGTCGATGCCCTTGCGCTTGGCCTCGTCCATCAGGTTGACGCAGACGACGACGCGGTCAGTGATTTCAAGCACCTGCAAAACAAGGTTGAGGTTGCGCTCGAGCGCGGTGGCGTCGACGACGACGACGGTGCAGTCGGGGCGTCCGAAGAGGATGAAGTTGCGGCTGATCTCTTCGTCCTCCGACGCGGAGAGAAGCGAGTAGGTGCCGGGCAGGTCGACCAGCTTGTAGTGTTTGTCTTGGAAGGCATAGCCGCCTTCGGCGCGCTTGACGGTCTTGCCGGTCCAGTTGCCGACGTGCTGGCGCAAGCCGGTGAGCGCGTTGAACACCGATGACTTGCCGGTGTTGGGGTTGCCCGCCAACGCGACGAGGTGGTCATATTTGCCCAGTGAAACGCCCATCTGGGCGAGCGCCCCGTAGGCCGGGCAGCTTTCACATCCCTGCGATTCCGGATTCGTGCTCATGCTTGCGCCACTCCTGCGTGTTCGGTTTCCTTGGATAACTCTTCGAATGGCCGCACCCAAATCTGGTCGGCCTGCTGCTTGCGGAGGGCGATCAGGGTGCCCCGTACGCGGTAGGCCCGCGGGTCGCCGAAGGGATTGTCGAGCGCCGGCTCGACGCGGGCGTTTCTCGTCATGCCGAGATCGAGCAAGCGGCGGCGGCGGAAACCGCGGCACTCGGCGTCGAGGTCGATGACCCGCGCCGCTTCGCCTTCGCGCAGGTCGGAGAGCCGTTTGGCACCCTCGGGACGGCCCCCGACAGCCGCTTCGGCCACCTGAATGTTCGCCGCGACGACGTGTGCCAGGCGGTGCTCGCTTTCGCCGTCGCTGATTACCAAACGTTCGGGCGTGTCATCAAGGACGCGGATCGCGTTGCCAGGACGGAGCCCGGCGGCCAGGATCTGCCGGAAGATCACGTCGGGCTCATCTTCGATGTGTACGATGCGGGCCGGCTTCCCCGAGGGCCACTCGGTCAGCGAGACCGCCTTGAGCGGCGCTAGCGTCCCGTCGGAGGTCGGGATCGGATCGCCATGCGGATCGCGCTGCGGATGGCCTAGGTGGGCGTCGAGCACGTCGAGGCTTTCCGGCGTCAACTCGTGCTCGGCCTTTTCCGCCGCCTGGTGAAGCCGCGCCATCGGCATGTCCGCGTCGTCGGCCAGATAGCGCTCCCACAGGCGGTGAGCGCGCATCACGTGCAGCGCCCAACTCTCACCCTCCGACGTCAGGCGAAGACCCTCAGACCCGCCTGCCAACAGACCGCGCGACTCCATCTGAGTCACGAGGTTCAGCACCCGGCGCTGTGACAAGCCCAGTGCGCCGGCCAGGGACTCGGGGCTAGCCACTTGACCGCGGTGCTCCCAGGTCATGATGTGCTTCAAAGCGTCCTCGAAAAGGCGGCGGCGCTGCTGCATTCGGTGTTTGCGCCACTGCGCCCACAATCCGAAACCGGGCAAGAAAGTGGCGATCGCGATCAGAATGATCAGGAGTAGAACGCCGGAGAATGACGATGCGTCCTGCATGATGGTCCCGAGTCGGGGGCCTCGTTTTGGCGGACATCGATGGCCCGCCCTCGCCCCTACTTCGCCTTTGCCTCTCCCTTGGCTGCCTTGCCCTTGGCCTCTTCTTGCGGCGCGGTCCGCGGCCCGGGGATCACATGGATCTCGGCGGCGACGCGCGGTCCCAAGGCGCGCGTCTCGGCGATGCCGTCCACGCCGAGCATCAGAGGGCCGTCGAAGGGTCCTTTTTCTTTCAAGCTGACCTGCACGCCTGGGACGATGCCGATCCCCGAGAGGTAGCGCAATACGGCCGGGTCACGGTCCGACACGCGCGAAACCGTCGCCGACCGTCCCACCACCATCTCGAGCAGCGGCAGATCGCGCCGCTTGGGAATCGAGCCGTCCCTGCGCGGGATGGGATGGCCGTGAGGGTCGACTTCGGGGTTGCCCAGCGCTTCGGCGATGCGATCTTCGAGCGTTTCCGAGATGGCGTGCTCGAGCTTCTCGGCCTCGTCGTGCACTTCGTCCCAGGTGTAGCCGAGGGTTCGGTGAAGGAACAGCTCGATCAGCCGGTGGTGGCGGATCACTTCGAGCGCCCGCCGCCGGCCCGGCTCGCTGAGGCGCGCGCCGTGATGTTTCTCATACTCGACGGAAGGTGGGTCCTGCTCGGCGAGCTTCTGGAGCATGCCGGTGACCGAAGCCGGAGCAACCCCCAGCTTCTTGGCGAGCGCGGCGGTGGATGCGCGGCTGCGGTCCCCCGCGATCTCGAAAATCGCCTTCAGGTAGTCGTCAACGGCTTGCGAAGGCATCGTGAACCCTAAATTTAGGCAACCCTAAATTTAGATTGTAAGACGGAACTGCGCGTGAGTCAACGCGGGAGTCGTGATTCGTGAACTGTGATTCGTGAACTGTGAGTCGCGAACCATCGACCGGTCCGATCGGGGATGCCCCGGCGGTGGAAGCCGCTCGGTACATTGCGGCTTTTCCATCACAGGACCGACACGGTGGGCCTGGGGCTGCGCCGCTGTCTATTCTTCCGGCGGGGTGCCTGTGGGGCGCTTGACCTCGTCGCTGAGGATGATCGCGTCAGCAACCTTGCGCATCGAGATACGGCGCTGGCGGCTCTGCTTCTGAAGGGTCATATAGGCTTGACTCTCGTCGACGCTCAGGTCGCGCTGCAGGATACCCTTGGCGCGCTCGACGACCTTGCGCGTCTCGAGCTGCTCGGACAGCTTCGAGACCTCGCCCTCGACCCGCGCCAACTCGAGTTCGGAGCCGACCAAGAACCCGATCGTCGAAACCCATTGAATCTCGCGGGCGGAATGGAGGTGCGGCAGCCGATGTTGCAGGTTAATGATCCCCACCAGCCGGCCGCGGCTGATGATCGGCACGGAAAGAAATGCTTCGAAGCGGTCTTCGGGCAGCTCGCTGAAAGGTTGAAAGCGCGGGTCTTT
>JAKZVK010000234.1:0-4459 GCA_047516085.1 Bryobacterales bacterium | reverse complement strand
AAGCTGGGCCGTGACCGCCAAGGTAGGGCCTGGGCGGTTTGGTCCGAGCAGAAGGATGGGAACTGGGATCTCTACGGCTGCTACCTGGCCGGCGAGGACTGGTCGGCTCCCGAGCGGCTGACGACCGACGCCCAACCCGACGCCTTTCACAACCTCGCTACCGACGCCGACGGCCAGATGTGGCTTGTGTGGCAGGGGTTCCGCCGAGGCCAAGCCGATATCTTCGCCCGACGCTTCGACGGCGACACGTGGTCGCCGGCCGAGCAGGTCTCGACGTCCACCGCCAACGATTGGGAGCCCGCGATCGCGGCCGATGCCACGGGGCGCGTCTACGTGGCGTGGGACAGCTATGACCGGGGCAACTACGACGTGATGATGCGCAGCTTCTCGCAAGGGACCTGGTCAAACCCCATCGCCGTCGCTGCCACCGCGAACTACGAGGCGCACGTCAGCCTGGCCTGTGATCGCCAGAACCGTCTCTGGGCCGCCTGGAACGAGAGCGGTATCGAGTGGGGCAAGGATACCGGCTTCCACGTCTTCAAGGAAGGAACGCAGCTCTACCAGTCCCGTTCGATTGGCATCGGTGTTTACGAGAGCGGTGTGTGGAAGACTCCCGCCGTCGACATCAATCGTTCGCTGCCGCGGAATCTCCGCGACTACAACGACTTACCTCAGCTCCAGGCCGATGGCGACGGACGCATGTGGGTTTTCTTCCGCCACCGCCTGCTGCGGTTTCGGCATCAGGCTAATACGGGAGACAGCGCGCACTGGGCTGCTTGGGAAATCTGGGGAACGGCCTACGAAGGCGATCGTTGGATGACGCCGATGCATCTTCCCTTCAGCGGCGGACGCCAAGACATGCGCTTCGACTTGGCTCTCGACGGTGAAGGCCGGCTCTACGCCGCCTGGCCGACCGACCACCGCGACTACGAGGACTTCCTCTTCAGGGAAGCAGAGGTCAACGCCGCGCGTTTGCCCGTACCCAAGGGGCCGACCGAGCCGCCCAATCTGAAGCCGCGTACGACGCCCGCGACGTTCGCCGCATCGCCGATTCATCCCAACGAGGCGCGTGACGTCCAATCGATCCGAGACTACAAGATCGAGTCGGGCGGCAAGACCTATCGCATCTACCGCGGCGACACTCACCGCCACACCGAGTTCTCCTTCGACGGGCACAACGACGGCAGCTTGCTCGACGCCTACCGCTACGCGCTCGACGCGGCCTCGCTCGACTATCTGGGCGTGAGCGAGCACATCGGCAAGAGCCTGCCCGACGGCACTCGCGGGGCCGCCGGCGCCGCGGAAACTCCCTACTACAGTTGGCTCGGGCAGACGACGGTTGACCTGTTTACGCTGCCGGGCTCATTCATGCCGCTGTATGTCTACGAGCGCAGCGCCCGTTACCCCAACGGCCACCGCAACATCATCTTCGCCGAGCGGGGCAACCCGGGCCTGACGATCCCGCCTGAAGAGCAGCAAGGGCCCGTCCCCGCCACGGCGCTCTACAACTATCTGCGGCGGTACAACGGCATCGCGATTCCGCATACCCCGACCGGCTCGGGGACGGACTGGCGCGAGAACGATCCCACAGTCGAGCCGCTGGTCGAGATCTACCAAGGCATGCGCACGTCAGCCGAGTACGAAGGCGCGCCGCGCGCGCAACACCGCGACAATCCGCTCACCGGCGCCCCTCGGGAGAAGGGCTTCGTGTGGAATGCCTGGGCGAAGGGCCACAAGATCGGTGTGCAGGCGAGTTCGGACCACGTGTCGACGCACATCTCCTACGCCTGCACGATAGCGGAAGAGTTCACCCGCGAGGGATTGCTCGACGCGATGCGCAAGCGGCACTCCTACGCCGCCACCGACAACATCATCCTCGACTACCGGCTCAAGGCCGATGGCACGGAGTTCCTGCAAGGGGATGTGGCGGGCAAGGTGGGCGGCTTCCGGCTGTGGGTGAACGTCGTCGGGACGGCCCCCATCCGGCAGATCGACATCATCAAGAACAACACCTTCGTCCACACGCGACAAAATCTGGGCCGCGAGGTCAACTTCTCGTTCGTCGACAACGAGCCGACGCCGGGCGAGAGCTACTACTACGTGCGAGTGATGCAGGTCGACGATCAGATCGCCTGGTCGTCACCGATTTGGGTGGAGAGATAGCGCACCGACGAGGGCTACACCAACTCTTTGACAGGCTCGCCGGTGGTGTCTTCGAACGAGTTGGCGATCTTGATGGGACGGCCGACCGGCGTCATGTACTCTTGCGTCCAGTCGATGCCCATGGCTTTGTAGATGGTCGCGAACAGGTCGCCGATGCTGGTCTTGCGTTCGACCACCACTGCGGCGCGCTCGTCGCTTTCGCCGACCGTCAAGCCAGTGTTGAGCCCGCCGCCGCCGATTGCGAGCGACCAGCACTGCGGCCAATGGTCGCGTCCCAGGCCCGGATTGATGTTGGGCGTGCGGCCAAACTCGCCCATCGCCACGACGATGGTCTCGTCATAGAGGCCCCGCGCGACCAGATCGTCGATTAACGCCGACAGCGAGTGGTCGAGCGGCGGCGTCAGGCGGTCGCGGTGGCCCTTGTCGTTAGCGGAATGCGTGTCCCAGGAGTTGCCATGGAAGCCGGCCGCCGTCACGAACCGTGTGCCGGACTCCACCAATCGCCGCGCCAGAAGCAAGCTCTGGCCGACCGAATCACGGCCGTAGGCGTCGCGGGTCTTCTCTGATTCCTTCGACAGGTCGAAGGCATTCTGAACGCCTGGGGTGAGCAGCATCTCCCACGCCTTCTCGGTGAAGGCGTCCATCTTGGCGTGCCCGGCGCTCTCGACTCGATTGCGATAGGTGCGATCGACCACGTCGAGAAAGGCCCGGCGGTTCTCGACCGCCGCCGGCGCCAGCGACTTCGGCAGGCTCAGGTCGGTCACCTCGAAGTTGTCCTTCGAGGGGTCGGGGATCAGCATCGGCGCATAGTCGGGACCGAGGAAAGCCGACCGGAACGACTCCTGATACTGCTGGCTGCGCTCCCAGCGCGGAACGATCACGTAGGGCGGCATCCCTTCCGCCGGGCCCAATTCCTTCCCGACGATCGAGCCCAGACTCGGGAACTGCATCGCCGGATTGTGCAAGTGCCCCGTCGCGGCGTAGTGCACCGCCTGCGGATGGTCGTCGCCGAAGGAACTCATCGAGCGGATGATCGCCAGCTTGTCCATTCGCTTGGCGAGCTTGGGGAGGAGTTCGGAAACCTGGATGCCGGCAACGTTGGTTGAGATCGGCCGGAACGAACTGTTGGTCTTCGGATCCCAGGTGTCCATCTGCGCGGGGCCGCCTTCGAGCCACAGCAAGATGCACGACTTCGCCTTGGCTTGGGAGCCGAGCCGCGCCGGTGTCGCCGCTTGCATACGCAGCGACTGGGCAAGATTCATCCCAAGGAAGCCCAGCGAGCCGACCTTGAGGAAGTCACGCCGCCCCCACTGCTCTTTGCTGCCGATCAAACAGCCCTTTTGTCTCAACACAACAAACCTCCGGCCACACCACTCTCGGCAACGTAGGGGCCACATCTCGGCCCTACTTCGCAGCCACTACAAGTGTACCGCAACTTTTAGTGATTTTCCGCAAACTCGCGCGAGCTAATCACGGCCCACTGCAAGTCCTGCAGCGCCTGCTCCCTGGTGGGTGTCTGAGCGATCAGGGCCTGCAGGGCGCGGACCTCCTCTCGCGCGGGCAAGCGGGCGAGCGCGGTCAGATACAACTCCTCGATGATCTTTTCGTCCGAGGCGCCGGCTTGGTACATCGCAAACACCCGCGCGCCGTCGGCCCACAGCTTGTCGTTGTAGGTTGTCCCGGCGAGCATGTGCAGCGCTTGCGTCAGCTTCGGGGTCGAGTCGCGTTCGGGCACAGAGAAGCGATTCGCGCGACCGTAGAGGTCAAGGAACACTGAGGGGTAGATGTCGGTTTCCTTCAGTTGCACGGCACGGGTTCCCTTCGGGGCCGTGCCGCCTCTCCACACGCCACGATTGGTTCCCACTTCGAATCGCTCTTGCACGCCTGTCACGTCGGTGATGGCGTCGAAGAGGATCTCCGCGTCGAGCGGCCGCGGCAGCGAGTGCGAATAGTTGATGCGATCCGCCGCATTGGTTTCATTCGTCGCGCCCGAGAGCTGGTAGGTGCGCGAGTTAGCGATCAGCCGCATCAGCCTTTTCAGCTTGTAGCCGTTCCCAGCGAAATCTTCTGCGAGCCGGCTCAACAACGCCGGATGCGTCGCCGGATTTGTACTCCGGAAGTCATCCACCGGATTGACAAACCCACGGCCGAAATAGTGCTTCCAGATCCGATTGACCGTCGCCTCGGCAAAGTAGGGATGAGCCGTCATCCACTCAGCCAACTCGCGCCGCGGGAAGTCGCTCTTGTCGAAAGGAACGGCCGTACCGTCGAGCAACATCGGCTGGACGGGTTCCTG
>JAKZVK010000233.1:0-4993 GCA_047516085.1 Bryobacterales bacterium | reverse complement strand
TCCGCAGCGTGTGCTTCTTCTCGCTGACATCGACCATCCGCACCGCGCCGCTTTCGTCGTAGTGAGAAAGCTTGTTCACCGCGGCAGCACCGAGATCCATTCACCGGCCTTCCAGGACGATCGATCCGGCGTGGCGACCAGAAAGCAGTCGGCGCGGGCGAACGCGGCCAGATCCCCCGACCCCTGCCATTTTAGCGGATTGACCGTGATGTCGCCGTAATCGCCTTCGATGGTTGCCGGCAAGAACCGAGTCAGCACGGGCTTGTGTTTGAAGTCCTCGCCAAGGCGGGCATGGGTGAACGGCAGAGGGGAAGAGCGGCGTCCGGCCAGCCGGTGCAGAGCGACCCGGGCGAACACCTCGAACGTGACCATCGTCGAGATCGGGTTGCCCGGCAGCCCGAAGACCGGCTTCCCGCGGACGCATCCGAAGACAAGCGGCTTGCCGGGCTGAATCGCCACGCGGGTGAAGAAGAACTCCGCACCCAACTCCTGCAATACTCGCTCGACGTAGTCGTACTTGCCCGCCGACGCGCCGCCTGACATCAACAGCAGGTCAGCGTCTAGACCTTGCTCCACCAACTCGCGCGTGCGGTCGAGTTGATCGGGCGCAATCGGCAGGATGGTCGGCTCTCCGCCCTGGCGCCGGACCTGCGCCGCGAGGGAGTAGGCGTTCGAATTGCGTATCTGGAAAAGCTCGGGCTTGGCCGTGATCTCGAGAACTTCGTCCCCGGTTGACAGAATCGCCACGCGGGGCCGGCGATACACGCAAACTTCACTCTTGCCGACCGAGCCCAGCAAGGCGACTTCCGGGTAGCCCAACGCGACGCCAGGTTCGAGAACGACGTCCCCCGCTTGCACCTCGGCACCCTTGAAGATCAGGTTCTTGCCGCTCGGCACGCCGCTTTCGAGAATGACGTCGCCGCCCTCCTGTTGGGAGTATTCCTGCATCACAACCGCGTCGGCGCCCTCGGGGCCCGGGGCCCCCGTCATGATGTGGATCGCCTCGCCGGATTGGATGCGAAACTTCGACGGCTCGCCCGCCCGCGTTTCCCCGAGCAACGTCAGCCGTGCCGGCGGGTCGGCCACGTCGCTTGCCTGCACCGCGTAGCCGTCCCGAGTCGACCGGTTGAAGGGAGGATAGTCGCGATCGGCCTCGACCGATTCAGCCAGGACCCGTCCGGCGGCATCATCGAGGGGAACGACAACCGTCGAAGCAGCGGGCGCTAGACCGTCCATCTTCTCGGCGATGAGTGCCCGGGCGTCTTCGCAGCTCAACAACGGCATGGCTTCAACCTCCCGGCAATCCCAGGCCCCCGCGGCTCCACCCGACAGCGTGCAGTCTACGGCGCGCCCGTCGCAAGCAGCGACTCCAGCCTCGAACCCGGCACCAAGATCGTCTCGTCCCGCTCCGGGCCGGTGGAAATCGCGCCCACTTCGACTCCGGTCTGGTCTGAGAGATAGGTCAGGTAATCTTTCGCGCCCTGGGGCAACGCGTCGTAGTCGGTGATCCCTTGCGTCTTTCCACTCCACCCCGGGCGCTCGTCATACACCGGCTCCACGACCTCGAGGACTCCCGTCAGCGCAGGCATCTCCGAAAGTATTTCTCCCTGGTAGCGGTAGGCCGTGCACACCGGAATCACGTCGAGGCGGTCGAGCACGTCGAGCTTCGTGATGATCAGCGACGCAAAGCCATTGATCATGTGCGCGTACTTGAGCACCGGAACATCGAACCAGCCACAGCGCCGCGGCCGGCCGGTGACGGAACCGAACTCGGCGCCTTCCTCTCGCAGCAGGGCGGCTTTCTCGTCATGAGCTTCGGTCTGGAACGGGCCGCTGCCCACGCGGGTCGCATACGCCTTGGCGATCCCCACCACGGCGTCGATATGCACGGGCGATACCCCGAGGCCCGTGGCGATGCCCCCGGCCGTGGCGTTCGACGACGTCACGAACGGGTACGTGCCGTGGTCGATGTCGAGCATCGTCCCCTGCGCGCCTTCGAACAACACGCGCTTGCCTTCGCCGATGGCTCGCTGCAGATAGGCTGACGTATCGCAGACAAAAGGCCGCAGCCGGTCGGCGTAGCCCAGGTACTGCTCCACGATCGCCTCGATGTCCCACGGTTCATGGATGCTCAGAGCCTGCGCGATGATGTTCTTCTCCTCGGCGATGGCCTTGAAGCGGTCGCGAAACGTTGTCTCGTCGATCAGCTCCGCCAGCCGAATACCGCGCCGCCCGACTTTATCCTCGTAGCTCGGTCCGATCCCTCGCGAAGTGGTCCCGATGCGAACCTTCCCCGGCGTGTCTTCGCTCGCCCGCTCCATCATGCGGTGATAGGGAAAGATCACATGCGCGCGGTTGCTGACGAATAGGTTTCCACGGACCGCGACACCTGCCTCCTCGAGGGTATCGATCTCGGTGAGCAGGGCCGCCGGATCGATGACGACGCCGTTGCCGACCACGACCTTCTTGCCCGGCCGCAGGATGCCGCTCGGTACGAGTTTCAGAATGAATTTGCTGTCGTCGATCCGGACGGTGTGCCCGGCATTGTGGCCGCCTTGCGCGCGCGCCACGACATCGAAGCGATCCGCGACGAGATCGACGATTTTCCCCTTGCCCTCGTCGCCCCACTGCGTGCCGAGGATAACCAGATTGGCCATAGTCTTCCTTTGAATCCCCACGCACCCGCGCGGATGCGTGGCGAAGCCCGATTCGGCGTAAATGTCCGGTGATCGTGCGGGGAGTCTAGTTCAATCCCCATCTTAGCGAGTCCGCGCAAGGCCCGCAGGGCGTGCACGGCAAGCCAAAGTCTGATAACTTTACGGGCACGCCCAGGCCACCTTCATGCCAACCGTCGATCGCAGACTCATCCCCGGCATCTTGCTCGTTGTCTTGGGAATTCTATTGATTTTGAGTAACTTCGGAGTCATCGACGCATGGAGCTGGGCGCATGAATACTGGCCCTTGCTCTTGGTCGGCGTGGGGATACTTTGGGTGATCGATCCGAGCAGCCGTGGGCTGGGCGTGGCTGCGATCATCATCGGCTCCGTCTTCGAGTTATCAAAGCGCGACATTCTCGATATCAGCGTCCACGATCTCAGGCGCTACTGGCCGCTGCTTCTTGTGGCCGTCGGTCTGAACATCTTGATCCGGCACCGGGCCCGCGGCGGATGGGTGGGCGGCGTGATCGTGCTGACCCTCGGCATCGTGTTCCAGGTGCAGCAACTGGGTTGGGCGAACATCCCGATCTGGCAGTTGTGGCCCGTCGTGTTGATCGCCTTGGGACTATCGATGCTCAACAAAGCGCTCGAGAGACGCAAGCGCCCTCGCTAGATTCGCCGCTGAGTCTCCCTGCTGAGCCCTGGCACTTAGCCGCTGGCCGCAAGAGAGGTTTGGTCCTCGCCAAGCGAGGCGTACCTACTGTAGTCTTGCCGGCTCAGGTAACGCTGTAGGGGTGAACCGCTGCGTTCACCCCGGCGTGTCAGGGCTGCGCTCGGTTTCTGCGTGAAGGAGAAGCCGCGCACCCGGCTGTTCTGACCGGGAGACCGGCAATACCCGGCGGCGGGGCGAACACAGCGCTCCGCCCCTACAAGCTGTAGCCTCGACACTTCGGGATATCAAGGGCCCGGCCCTCGGGCAGTTAAGCCGTCGTCAGGAAGACCGGAAGTCCGGCTTTGTTCGAGTAGTTCGGGCGGAAGCGGTCGAGGTTGTACATCGTGTCCACGTCCACCTGACGCGCGCCTAGCGCGGGATCGGGGAGATCGGCGTCGGTGTAGCAGCCGTTCTGAATCGCCATCATGCGGCCGTGCCCGCCGTCGGCGATGCACTCGATGGCCATCGTTGCGAAGGTGTAGGCAATCATCTTGTCGAGAAAGTCGGGGCTGCCGCTGCGGAGGTCGTAGGTCAGGTCGCTCACCACGGTGTCCTCGCTGGATCTGACCTTCACTTGATCACTGAACGCCTCGGCGATGCTCATCTTCTTGCGGTGCCCGTAGTCGTCCGGCGGACCGTACTCTTGCACCTCGCGTCCCTTCCACGTCGCTCCTTCCGACATGATGACTAACGAGTAGCGGCTGGGGTTGTTGTTCTTGTCGTTAACGAGAACCTCGATCAGCTTGTCGAGGTCGAACGGTGCTTCCGGAATGCAGCAACGGATGGACGTTACATAGGCCGTGTAGAAAGCCGTATAGCCGGCGTCGCGCCCGAAAACGCGGAAGATCCCGATGCGCTCGTGTGACCCAACCGTGGTTCGCTGCCGGTGCACCGCGTCCACCGCGCGCGTCAGTGCAGTCGAGAAGCCGACGCAGTACTCGGTGTTCTGCACGTCGTTGTCCATCGTCTTCGGAACAGCCACGACCGGGAATCCCTCTGCGTCCAGTACCGACGCGTAACTCAGCGTGTCGTCACCCCCGATGGGTAGCAGATAGTCGAGCTTGAGTTTCTGCAGGTTCTCGAGCACGACCGGCGTCATGTCCACCTTGCCGGGCTCGACTTCCTTGAGAGAGCCTAGCCGGGGCTTGACGTGCTCCGGCACCTGATCGACCGGCATCTTCGACGGCTTGGTCCGGGAGGTGTGAAGAAATGTACCGCCGAACCGATCCACAGTCCGGGTGTTATCGCGGTTCAACGGCAGAATGTACTCGTCGTCGAAGTGCTTGTCGAGATGGGGGTGGGTGAGGCCCTTCCAGCCGCGCCGAATGCCGATCAACTCGAAATCACAACCGGTGCCTCCGTATACCACGGACTTGATCACGGCGTTCAAACCGGGGACGTCGCCGCCGCCCGTCAACACACCAATCCTTTTCTTGGCCATATGATTACCGCCCTTCAGAGCTACTCGAGAAACGGAGCGCTCGGCTCGCCGAGTTCCCAGTCGAGGTGATTGATGTAGAGCAGAATGAGTGGTTTCGGATACTTGTCGCGGAAATGTTCCGAAACGCGTTGCTGCCAACCCCCGGTGAGTTGGTCTTTTGCCGTGCCGTCCTTATCGAAAAAC
>JAKZVK010000232.1:0-5236 GCA_047516085.1 Bryobacterales bacterium | reverse complement strand
CGGGCAAGTGGCGTCGGTGTACGGAATCACGGCGCTGGGGGGAGCCCTCGGCGGCATCATCTCGACGGAGCTCACCGGCATCATTGCCGACAAGTTCGATTCGTTCACGCCGGCACTCGTCGTCGCCGGTTTTCTGCCCGTGGTGGCCACCGCTGTCCTCAAGCTCGTGGGAAGGGATCTGCGGCCTCTATCCACCGGGCCACAAATCCACCCCGATGGAACCCGCGTCGCTCCCACGGTCTCGAACAAGGAGATGTCTGAATGAGCACTTCCCGATTGGGTGTCGATATCGGTGGCACGTTTACCGATGCGGTCATGATGGACGAAGCGACGGGTGAAATTCGACTGGTGAAGATGTCCAGCACGCCGAGCGATCCGTCGGTGGGGTTCATGGACGTGATCGAGCGTATCTTGCGCGAATCCGAAGTCCCTGCCCGGAATATCAGCTACAACGTCCACGGAACCACCGTTGCCACCAACACCATCATTGAAGGCAAAGGTGCCAAGGCGGCTTTGATCGCGACCGAAGGTTTTCGAGATGTCTTCGAGATCGCCCGGCAGATCCGCCCCAAGCTCTACGACATCTTCTGCGAAAAGCCCAAACCGCTCGTGCCCCGTTTCCTGTGTTTCGAAGTGCCGGAACGGCTCAATTTCGAGGGCAAGGTGCTGCGTCCCCTCGATGAAGACCGAGTGCGCGAAGTCGCGCGCTCCATCAAGCGTGAAAAGGTTGAAGCTGTCATCGTCTGCCTGCTCCATTCCTACATCAACCCGGCCCACGAACGCCGCATCGGGGAAATTCTCCGAGAGGAGCTCCCAGGCGTCTTCATATCGCTCTCTTCGGACTTGTGTCCGGAAATGCGCGAGTACTTTCGCGCCAGCACCACGGCTATCAACGCGTTGGTGATGCCCGTCGTGACGCGTTACATCGAACGGCTTGAGACCCGCCTCGCCGAGATTGAGATCCACGCCGGACTTCACTTGATGACTTCCGCCGGCGGAGTCATATCCTCCCAGGTGGCCAAGCAGGAACCCGTCAACCTGATCGAGTCCGGTCCAGCGGCCGGCGTGATGGCTGCCACGCATCTCGGAAGCCTATTGGGCATCGACAACGTGATCAGTTTCGACATGGGCGGAACGACGGCAAAGGCCGGCTTGGTCGAAGGGGGAACACCCAAGGTCGTGCCTCACTTCGAGGTCGGAAGCGCGGCCATATCGGAAAATCGCTCGGCCGGTTACCCGGTTCGTACCCCGGTGGTCGACCTCGTCGAGATCGGAGCCGGTGGCGGCTCCATCGCCTGGGTCGACCCGGGCGGAGGCTTGCGTGTCGGTCCGCGGAGCGGCGGAGCCGACCCCGGCCCCGCCTGCTACAACAAGGGACAAAAGGCCCCCTGCATTACCGACGCCAACCTCTTCCTCGGCCGCATCAACCCGGACTACTTCCTCGGCGGCGAGCATCAGCTCCATCCCGAACTGGCGGAGGAGGCCATTGCGACGATTGCCCGGAAACTCGGATACAGTACGGTCGAGGCCGCGCAGGGCATTATCGAGATCAGCAACGCCAACATGGTCGGCGCTATCCGCCTGATCTCCGTCCAGCGGGGCTTCGACCCGCGCGACTTCGTACTCGTTGCCTACGGAGGCGCCGGCCCGATGCACGCCAACGCCCTCGCCCGCGAGTTGCGCATCCCCAAGGTCTTGATCCCGATGAGTCCGGGCGTGACGTCCGCCCTCGGCTTGCTTGTCACCGATATCAAGCACGACTACGTTCAGGCTTTCATCCAGCCGCTCGATGCCGTGGGTTTTTCGACGGCGAACTCCGTCTTTCACGACTTCGAGACGAAGGCGAGGGAAGTCTTGACGGCGGAAGGAGTGTCCGGCGAGAACATCTCATTCGCCCGCTCGCTCGATATGCGTTACGTCGGGCAATCCTATGAATTGCGGGTCGATGCGCCGCCCCACGACCTTCAGCCCGGTGATGAAGCCCAACTCAGCACGGCTTTTTTCCAGGCTCACGAGCGCGCCTACGGTTACGCATCCGCTGAGGAGCCGATCGAGGTCGTCAACCTGCGCCTCACCGCGACCGGCAAGATCCGCCGGCCGGCCTTGCGCGAATTCGAAGCGGGGGGTGAGAACGCTGACTCCGCCGTGAAAGGTGAGCGGCCCGTTTACTTTTCCGAAACTTCCGACTACGTCGCCTGCAAGGTCTACGACCGCTACCGCCTGTTGGCGGGCAACCGGCTACGCGGGCCCGCCATCGTCGAAGAGGTGGATTCGACCGTCGTCATTCATCCGGACTATCACGCCGAAGTCGACCTTCACGGGAATCTCATCATCCAGGAGTAGGAACGCATGTCAACCGCTACCACGGAACAACAAGACCGGGAAGAAAAGCTCGGCATGGACCCGATCCAATTCGAGGTCATCCGAAGCGCGTTCGATGCCGCCGCGGACGAAATGGGCGCCGCCCTGCGCAAAGCGGCTTACTCGACAAACATCAAAACGCGCGCGGACTTTTCCTGCGCCTTGTTCGACGCCAAGCTTCGTCTGATCGCACAGTCATTCTCGCAGCCCGTGCATCTGGCTTCGATGTCGCGGATGATCCCCAGCGCGGTCCGTCAGTACGGCCCGGAGAACCTCGAGCCCGGCGATGCCCTCGTGATGAACCACCCCTACCTGGGCGGCGTCCACCTGAACGACATAGCCATCATCGCGCCCTTTTTCGGCGGAGAGAAGCTACAGGGATTTGTCGCCGCCGTGGCCCACCACGTCGACATCGGCGGCTATGCTCCGGGCGGTTACTGCATCTCCACCGAACTGTACCAGGAAGGAATTATTCTTCCTCCGGCCAAGCTTGTCTCACGCGGCAAGATCGTAGACGATCTGTTCCGGGTTATCTTGGCCAACATCCGTTCCCCCCGCCAGTCCGGAGGCGATTTTCGCGCCCAGATTGCGGCCTCGTTGCTCGGACAGCGGCGCATGGGTGAGATCATCCTTAAGTTTGGAGCCCCCACCGTTGAAACCTTCGTCGATGAGTTGATCGACTACACCGAGCGCTGGTCGCGCAAGGAAATCGCCGCCCTGCCCGAGGGAACCTATCGCTCCGAGTGTTTACTCGATGATGACGGCATCACCGACGAACCCATCCGATTAGTCGTGAAGGCCACGATTCACCAGGGCCGCGTCTCCTTCGACCTCACCGGCTCGGACCCGCAGCGAAGCTCCCCTATGAACGCCACGTTGACGCAGACGTATTCGCCGCTGGCCTACGTCATCAAGTGCCTCATCGATCCCAACGTGCCAACCAACGAAGGCTTTTACCGCCTGATCGACGTTACCGCCCCCGAAGGCACGGTCGTCAACGCGCAGGCCCCGGTCGGCGTTGTCGGCGGTTGGGAAGTCGCCATGCGCTTGTGCGACCTCACGTTTCGTGCCTTTGCCGACGCCATGCCCACCCGCGTCATGGCCAGCACCAAGAGTATTAACTGCCACATGGCTTGCGGTGGGCGTGATCCGCGCGGCGGTGAGTATTACACCTTCATCGAAACCATGGCCGGTGGTTACGGCGCCCGCCCGACGAAAGACGGCATGGACGCCGTGCAGAGTCACATTCAAAACACAGAAAACTCCGCCATTGAGGAAACCGAAAACAACTATCCCTTCATGATTACGCGCTATGAACTCATCCCCGACTCCGAGGGTCCCGGCCGCTATCGTGGCGGTCTCGGCGTGAGGCGCGATTGGGCGTTTCCGGATCACAACGCTACCCTGACCGTGTTCTCCGACAATCGCAAGTTCGCGCCTTGGGGCTTGTTCGGAGGCGGCAGCGGCGCCCCCTCGAAGTACATCCTCAACCCCGACGGGGAAGCCCGCGAGCTGCCCTCCAAGATCACGCTGCAGCTCCCACCCGACTCAGTCATCAGCTATCGTACGCCCGGCGGCGGCGGCTACGGCCCCGTCTCCGAACGAGATCCGGCGGCCGTCTTGGAGGACGTCATCAACGGCAAAGTAACCAAGGCGCGCGCAGAAGAGGTCTATGGCGTCGTCATCGATACCGAAAAGCGCTGTGTCGATCTCGAAGCCACGCGCAAGCTCGGGAGCCGGCCGTGATCGCCCGCTATTCGCTGATTACCAGGGAGAGGGCCGGCCGATGACGGCTCGCCGTACCATTCGCGCAGGCGCCGCGCGCTCCGACATTACGCCACCCGTCGGTTCGCCCCACCTGAACTGGGGCGCGGCCACACACGAGGTGGCCTCGGGCGTCGACATGGAGCTGTACTCCACGGCGCTATACCTCTCCGACGGGGAGACGGACCTTGTCCTGCTGAACCTCGATGTCGCGACCCTGCCGGAAGACCTGGCCCTCGAAGTCCGGAAAGAGGTTGCCGCCGCGCTGGCACTGGCGCTCGATCGCGTCTACGTCACCTGGACCCACACTCATTCGGCGGTCCTACTCCACGATACTCCTTGGATGAAGCAGGGCCGCGAGTTATTCCTTCCATACCGAGAGGGTCTTCCATCACGGATTGCTCAGTCGGCGTTGGGTGCCAAGGAATGCGCACGCCCCGCCCAAATCGGTTGGGGGAAAGGCGCCAGCGATCTGGGTGTCAATCGCAGACAGAGCCTCGAGGATGGACGTATCATCACCGGCAACGACCCGCACGGACCGGTCGATCGCGATGTGATCGTGCTCCGCATCGACGACGAGCAAGGCGGCCCGATCGCGACGATCGTCAACTTTGCCATGCACCCCACGATCGCCGGCCACGAGAACGACAAGATCACGCCGGATTACCCAGGGGCCATGAAGAGGGTCGTCGAGCGCAACCTGGGCGGGTTGAGTCTGTTCCTCCAGGGGGCGACAGGCGACATCGGCCCGGTGGAAGGCTTCACCGGCGATCTGGCGGTCTATCGGCGCGCCGGCGCGCGTCTGGGATACGAAGTCTGCCGCGTGGCCGAGGGCATTCGCACACGTGGCGGGAACTTCGAGTTTGACCAAGTCGTGGAGTCCGGGGCATCGCTCGGGACCTTCCGGTGGCAGGATCAAGCGGATGACGCGATCAAGATCTGCTCCGAAACCGCCGTCGCTCGCTTGGTTCCGCACCCGGGCGAACCGAGCGGGAAACTGCAAAGCGAGTACGACCACCTCGAAGAACGGCTCCATCAGGCACACGAGCGAGGCAATCCGGCGGAAATTCAGGACCTCCACTATCAAGTCAAACGGGCCGCCCTGCAGTTG
>JAKZVK010000231.1:0-4936 GCA_047516085.1 Bryobacterales bacterium | reverse complement strand
GAGGAGTGGTTTCAGCTCAATGGGCGTCACGGGCTGCATTCTCTCCAAACCGGGCGCTGAAGGGCAATTCGTTATAATCCAGAAAGCCTTGGCTGGAAGGCAAGCGAAAACGAGTGGAGCAGGTTCATTGTCCGTTTCCCCACGACGTCTTGCAGCCGGTTCCCTCGACGCACCGAACAATCCCAAGTCGGGGCGGTAGCTCAGTTGGTAGAGCAACGGCCTTTTAAGCCGTGGGTCCCGGGTTCGAGTCCCGGCCGCCTCACCACTTGCACTCTTTGTTTCCAGAGCTGCGATCGCCTTCGCCGGCCCGCTGAGCCCGTTGGACCTGCCCCACATCGTGAGAACGCAACGCCTCTCCCCTGAGCGGCGTCACATCCAATGCAAGCGATCTTCGTCCGACAACCCGACAACCTTGGTTCACGGAAGGTATTCTTGTTTCGGTGATAAGATCGGGACGACTCTGGCCGCTCGCTTTTTCGCTTTCAGACGTCAGCTTGCGAGATCGCCCCAACCGTTGACCTCGTAGACCAGCGAAATAACCGCCTCTACGCAGGGGACAGCTATGCACGAACGGCTCCCGGAACCAGCGCCGCGGCCGACCTTCTTCTTGGGACCGCCATCCGCCGGCGCACGGCTGTTGATCTTGACACTCGCCCACGTCGGGTTGTGGGTCGGTGCTGGCGTCGCCCAGGAATCTTCTGGCGGCAGCGACAAGAACGCCTCCGCGAGCGCGATTGAGAGCAAGTCGTCATCACGCGGAGGGGCCTCTACCACCCGAGCCCTGGCCGACTTCATCGGCCGGCAAACACCCACGCGCCTGAGTAGCCTGGAGGCTTTCGAGTCGAACTGGGACATCAATCTCGTCCCCTTCATTCTTGACAGTCTTAATTTCATGCCTCCCGAAGATCGGCGGGTCGCGGTTCTGTGGAAACTGCTCAAGAAAATGACGGGGCAATCTTTCCGGTCGGACAAGCTGCGATGGATCCAGTGGCTTTGGAAACAGGAATTCACGATGCACTCTGACTATCCTGAATTCAAGGCCGCGGTGTATGCCCCGATCGATCCCCGCTTCCACTGGTGGTTCTATCGGGCAATGCCTCACACCATTCGACTCGACGAGATCATGTGGGGCGGCGTCAAGGTCGATGGCATTCCTCCTCTGGAGCACCCTTCGGTGATCCAAGCCGCAGAGGCAAGCTATCTCGGGAAAAAGAACATCGTCTTCGGCATCTACATTAACGGAGAGGCGCGCGCCTACCCGAAGCGCGTTTTGGCCTGGCATGAGATGACCAACGACACCGTGGGCGGCATGGATCTCACCCTGGTCTACTGCACGCTGTGCGGGGCAGCCATCCTTTACGACCAGCAAGTCGGGGACCGCCAGTTCGAGTTCGGCACGAGCGGCTTCCTGTACCGTTCGAACAAGCTGATGTACGACCGTGAAACGCGGTCGTTGTGGTCGGCGTTGGAAGGGGTTCCCGTTACGGGCAAGCTGGTGGGATCCGGACTGCGGTTGAAGCGGTTGCCGATCGTCACAACGACCTGGGGGGCATGGCGTCAGGCGCACCCCGAGACGACGGTGCTCTCGCTCGAGACAGGGCATCAGCGCGACTACGGGGAAGGCGTTGCTTACCGCGACTACTTCTCGACGGACCGGCTGATGTTTCCGGTGCCGTTCGACGACAAGCGGCTCAAGAATAAGCGGGAAGTGTTAGCGGTAATCCTCGGCCGTGAGCCGGTAGCGTTCAATACATCCTTTCTCAAGAAACAGGCTCTGCACCACGACACGGTTGGGAAGCGGAATATCGTGATCCTGACTGATACTTCCGGCGCCAATCGCGTCTACGATGCGGAGGGAGTGACGTTCTCGAGATGGGATCGGAAGGCGACTCTCGTCGATCAGGAAGGACAGAGCTGGAAGGTCACCGAGAACGCACTGCTGGGTCCGGCCGGGCAACAACGTGACCGCCTCGCCGCGCACCGGGCGTTCTGGTTCGGCTGGCACGCCCAGTTTCCCCATTCGCGGCTCGTTCGGTGATCGCCAGTCCCTTGCAGATTGAATGCTTCGACATGCCCCATCCCACGATAAGGACCGTGGAGTTCCTCCGGGCATACGGTAGGATGCCGCTGATCTAGCCGGGCACGACCGATCTCGATTTCGGCCGCGGCTCGCCGGTTAAAAACGCATCGCTACAGCGAGGGCACTGTCATGCCGGCGGCCTTTGCGCCACACTAGGGTTGCAGTGGGCGAAGTTTGGAGGATCTGAGTCCGTGGGTATGCAAGTCAGCAGTCTGACGCCTGTTTCGACAGCACCGGTCCAAACCCGATACCGCTCCATTCAGACGCCCATCCCGGTTCCGGAGTCGGTCGAGTTCCTTGAACGCCTGCGCAAGGTCGAGCCACAATCGATGCTCGGGATGCCACCCGTCGTGTGGGAGCAGGCCGAAGGCTTTCTCGTCCGGGACCCCTACGGCAACCAGTGGATCGATCTGACCAGCGGGATCATTGTGGCGAACGCCGGCCATTCCCACCCCCGAATCCTGAAGGCCATCCGCGACCAGCTTGATTCGCACATGATCTTCAGCTATGCGTTCCCGACGCGGGCCCGCCAACAGGTGCTGGAGCGGCTAGCCGAGATCGCGCCCGCGGGGTTGGACAAGGCCCTGCTCTTCTCCTCGGGAACCGAAGCGACGGAATGCTGCTTCAGCTTGATGCGCAAGCACGGCTTGACACGGTCTCAAAAGAAGGCGGGGGCACCAGGGAAGGTGGGTGTTCTGTCGCTCGAAATGTCTTACAGCGGTCGAACCCTCTCAGCCAAGTTTGCCGGCGGGATCCCCGGCCCAGTGGATGGCCTCGACCGAACCTCCGTCCTTCACACGCAGTTGCCGTTCCCGGGCGGTCCCGACTCGCAAGGGTTCCGCGCGGACCTTGAGAGCCGCGGCATCAAGCCCGAGACCACCGCGGGGGTCTTCTTCGAATCAATCTCGGGCTGGTCGACGAGGCCTCATCCGCAGGAGTACATCGATGAGTTGGTCGAGTGGGCTCGGGAACATGACGTCGTCGTGGGCGTGGACGAAGTCCAAGCCGGGATGGGGCGCGCCGGCCGGTGGTTCGCCTTCGAGCACTACGGCATCACGCCCGACCTGATTGCCTGCGGCAAGGGTCTCACGTCGAGTCTCCCGGCGTCGGCGGTCATCGGACGGGCCGAGATCATGGATCTCGCCGACCTGGGTGAAATGGCGAGCACGTTCGGAGGCAACCCGGTCTCGGCTGCGGCGGTGCTGGCCAATCTCGATGTGCTGCGGGACGAAGACCTCATCGAGCGGTCGGCTCACCTGGGCGAGGAGTTGGGTGCGGCCCTACGCGCGAGAGCCGCGAAGCACGAGCGCTACGCAAAGCGGCCTGAGGGACTGGGGCTGTTCCATTCGCTTCACCTGAATCATCCAGACACAGGCGATCCCTGGGTCGAGCTCTGCGACGAGATCGCCATGGAGGCCGTGCGGCGCGGCGTGATGATGTTCGTTACGGGCAAGGGCTTCCTGAAGCTCGCGCCCCCCTTGTGCATCGAGACGGATGCTCTGCTGGAAGCGGTCGCCGTCCTGGGCGACATCCTCGACGAAAAGCTGACGTAGCGCTCGGGCCCCTCCCCCCACTCAACACATCTCACCATGGAACCCGGCTCGGGCTTCGGCGCTCTCAACTACGCGGTCTTGTTCGTGTATCTCGCCGCGATGGTCGGCATCGGGGCCCTCTTCGCCGGCAAGCAAAAGACCACCGAAGACTACTTCCTGGCGGGCCGCCGGATGCCGTGGCTGGTCGTCGGCATGAGCATGTTCGCCTCGATCACGAGCGCGATCTCCTACATGGGCATCCCGGGGACGGCGTATCTCGAAAATATCGCGCTGGTGATGATGGTCGTCATGAGTCCGGTGGTCGCGCCGGTCTTGATCTTCGTCTTCTATCCGTTCTATCGAGCGCTGAATGTGACGACATCGTACGAGTACGTGCTGCATCGTTACGGGCAGCCGGCGCGGCAGGTGGTCTCGACCCTATTCATCTTGGCGCGGCTCGGGTGGCTCGGCACGGTGATCTACGCGCCTGCGTTGGCGCTTTCTCTCGTCACAGGGATCCCGCTATGGCTGGCGATTCTGTTGATGGGAATCCTCGCCACCACGTACACCGCGCTCGGTGGGCTGACCGCCGTGCTGTGGACCGACCTGGTGCAGTTTATCGTGCTGGTTGGCGGAGCGCTGTGGGTCGCATGGAGCGTAACGGCCTCGATCCCCGGGGGCGTCGAATCGATCTGGCGGATCGCTGAGCAGACGGACCACCTACGAGTGGTCGACTGGCAATTCAGCCTCGTCGAAATGAGCGGCCTCGCCGTCGCGGTTTCGTACTTCTTCCAGTTCATGCATGACTACGGTTGCGACCAGGTCACGGTGCAACGGCTGCTGGCGGTGAAATCGTTTCGCGCGATGGCCAAGGCCACGATTTTCAACGCCATGGCCGACGTATTCATCGTGAGCCTGCTGCTTTACGTGGGGCTGGGGCTGTTCGCCTACTTCCACACGTTTCCCGCCGAGCTGGCCGCGGGCATCGGCGGCGACCGGGTTTTGCCGTACTACATCATGCACGCGCTGCCGCAAGGCATTTCCGGCCTGGTGATTACCGCCATCTTCGCGGCCGCGATGTCGAGCATGGATTCGGGAATCAACTCCGTGGCGACAGTTCTGATCAACGACTTCGTTCGCCCCCTCCGCAAGATTAAGCGCAGCGATCTGCACGACGTGAAGTTGGCGCGGCTGCTGACAGTGTTGCTGGGCTGCTTCGCCACCGCCGTCGCCTTCTACGTCTCGGGCGTGGGACAGATCCTCAAGGCGTCGTCGGCCTTTCTCGGCCTGTTTGGCGGGCCGATCCTGGCGCTGTTTCTGTTGG
>JAKZVK010000230.1:0-14886 GCA_047516085.1 Bryobacterales bacterium | reverse complement strand
GGCCTTCGGGCAGTGGCAGCTCGGCTCGATTGTCTTGCTGAAGTCGGGCACGCCGTTTGAACTGACCGCCGGCTCGGACGGCCCGGGCGTCGGCAACGTGGACGGCACGAGCAGCGACCGTCCGAACGTCGTCGACCCGTCGGTGCTCGGCCGCACAATCGACAACCCCGACACCTCGGCGGCGATGCTGCCGCTGGAGGCGTTTGGCTTTGCTGGACCGACGGCGAGGGCCGGCAACCTTGGACGCAACACCTTCCGCAAGGATGGCATTTGGAATATCAACGCCGCGTTGTCGCGTCGCTGGCCACTGGGCGGCGACCGTTCGCTGCTGCTGCGGGCCGAGTCGCTGAACCTGCTCAATCACGCGCAATTTTCCGAGCCCGGCACCGACTTCAGTTCGCCCAATTTCGGCCAGATCAACAACACCCTCAACGACGGCCGCACGTTCCGCTTCCTCCTGCGGTTCGCCTTCTAGACCCCCGCGCGGCGCGGGCCTCCGGCGCGCCGCTCCCTTCCCACCCAAAGCGCAAAGACCGGCGCCTAGAAGCCGGCTCTTGGGGTTTCGCCCCGGAGGGGCCGAAAGATAATAGCCCACGGCTTCAGCCGTGGGTAAACGGCGATCATTCCATGAAGCCCTGAAAGGGGCGATACAGCTTTTGCTGCGGCTCCTGACGAGCTTGCCGCACCGGGTGATGAGGACCCGTGGACGGTTGGTCAAGCATGCGCGGTCCCGTGGGTTATTGCCGGCAGCGGGCATCAGAACCGGCGACTGTTCGGCGATCCGCTGCAATGGGTCCGGGCGCTGTCGTGCCCAGCGCGTAGCACGCCGATTGAAGCTGACAAATCTGCAGGACAAAAAAAGGTTGCAATAGCGCCTGCGAAATCGGCTACAATTGATCCGGGGAATCTCGACAGGGGTCAAAACGGGTCGTCGGAAAGCTTCCATCTCGCTGTAGCTGTCCTTCCGAGGCCCAAAGCGCTTGCGCCCGATACTGACGGGTGTGCCATCACGAAGCCAGATGGCCGAATCGGGAACTCCAGAAGAAGGAAGTCTCATTCGAAAAGGAGAACGCTATGCGCAAAGTATGCCACCTGATGTTTGCTGTGTTGATCACGCCGCTGCTGCTCTCGGCCGATACGTTCATGAGCGATCACTTCACGGCGTATCTGAGTCCGTCCACCGAAGTGCCGGTGGTAACGGATCGCCAAGCCGTGGGCGAGGCCCACATTGGAATCCACGTTACGCGTGACGATGATGGTGCTATCGTGTCGGGCTACGTGGATTTTGACGTTTCGTACTACCTCGGTCAAGAGGAAGAACTGCGTGCAATGCACATTCACCGGGCACCGGCAGGAGTGGCTGGAGGGGTCGTGATCGGCTCACCCTTCGGTTCGTCTTTTGTGGACGGCCCCGGCAGTAACAGGCTCTTCCGTCAGCGAGAGGTAGACAACGACACAGTGAAGGACGCTATCGAAGGTATTCTGGCGGATCCCTCGGGCTACTACCTGAATATCCACTCCGTATCGCACGGGGCCGGACTGATACGGGGCCAGTTGCACCGTTCGGACCGGTTCGTCCTCGACTGGGTCCACAAGCTTGGCACGGACATCCACACCAACACCGTCCGGATACTCCAAGCGTTGGGGTTCGCTGTTCTGTAACCCAGACGTACCTGTTTTCAATTGTTGCGCTCAGGGCGGCCGGCAGAAGTTGCTTATGCGGCCGCCCATCGCGTTCCAGACGAGGGGTCTCTGGATCGTGGTGCCTGGCGCCCAGTCGCCGGAAGCAAGCTTCCTATGTGCCGCGCTACGGGCGTGGGGGATTCGGGGGACTGGATTCGCGGGACAGGCACCTTAATTCGACGTTGTAGCAGCCGCGAAGCGGCGTTGGATGTTAGCCCGGCGGTGAAGCCGTCGGGCGTAACCCCGGGTATCATGCCCTCTCTATACCGGCAGCCCTGAAGGGGCGATCGAAGAGCCGCGAGGTGTCGAGTGGCTGCATCCTATACCGGGCTAGGGGACCGCTCCGTCCCGGCCCTCGGGTGAGGCAATGAATTCTCGTCGAGCTGCGCTTGGGGTTATGCTAACCCTGTTTTTCTGCTTCCCGATCTTTCTGTTCTCCGAGCGGGACGGTCCCGAACCTCGCAGGACCAACGGCAAGCTCGACAACGGGGCCAACTTCCCTGGTGAAGACACCTGTGGCAACTCCGAATGCCACAACGTGACTCCCAATACGGGCCTGGGAGGAGTCGAGATCTCCATCGCCGGCGTGCCCGCCGCCGCATACCGCTACAACCCGGGTGAGACCGTTCCGGTTGCGGTGAGGGTGTTCGATCCCGACCCCGTACAACTGCGGTTCGGCTTCCAGATCACCTCTCGCACGTCGGACGGCTGTCAGCAAGCCGGCACGTTTACCCCGGCCGGCGACGCGGGGGTACAGATCATCGAAGACTTCGACCAGTTCGTGCCGTGTCCCCCACTGACTCGTGGTCTTCAGTTTCCCGAGCACGTTCTCCCCAAGCCAGGTCCTGACGAAGCGACGTACGCGGTCAACTGGACTGCGCCTGCCACCGATATCGGGCTGATCATCTTCGCCGCGGGCGGCAACGGAGCCAACGCCGACGAGGACAACACAGGCGACAACATCTACCACGCTCAAGCCACGATCTCACCCACCCACGAGGTTGCCGGCGTATTTGACGCCGCCGGCTTCCAACCCTTGATCTCGCCCGGCTCGATCGTCGCGATCGGTGGACTGTTCACCGAGCAGACAGCGACGGCCAGTGCCGTGCCGCTAAGCACGAACCTCAACGGCTTCTCCGTCACCTTCAACGACATCCCCGGGGCTCTCTTTGGGGTGTTCGATGGGCCCTTCGATCAGGCCAACGTGCAGGCGCCTTGGAACCTCGACGTCAGCAGCGGCAAGGTCCAAGTGAAGGTCCACTGGGACGAAGAGGGCGAGGACAACGACTTCTGGAGCGCCCCGTACGAAGTCGACGCGGCGCTCGCCTCGCCGGGGATCTACATGTTCCCGCCCGGAACGACGCAGGCCATTGTTACGAACTTCCAACTACCCGATGATGACGTGATCGCGGATTCGTGGGCGCAAGCGCCCGGGTCGGTGGATCCAGTCGTCGGCCAACCCGCCGCGATCGGGGGCGTGGTCACACTCTGGTGCAACGGTCTTGGACCGGTGACGCCCGAGCCCCCAACCGGGACATCCCTCCGCCGGGTATTGTCCCCCTCACCAACAAGATCGTCAGGGTTTTCATTGGTGGTGTGGAAGCGCAGGTCCTCGGCGCGGTCCTCCAACCCACCAGCGTGGGCCTCAACCAGATCAACGTCTTCGTTCCCGAGGGCGTCGAGCCGGGCGACGCCGTGCCGATCGTGATCGAAGTGGAGTGCCCAGACGGCACCAAGATTCGCAGCCGCGAAGACGTCACGATCGCCGTGCGCCCGCGCCCATAGCCAAACGGGCGGCTCGCGTCCCAGGGTGCGGGCCAGTTCGTCAATCCGTTCCGACACCTAGCCCTCGACGGACGCCGGCCGAACCAACGGTTCTTCGAGGTACGCCGCATCGTCAACGGCTCGCGCGGCGATGACGATGCCGCAAAGGTCAACCTGAACGTGCCGCCCGCTGGGTTGGGCTTTCGCCCGGCTCGACGCGTCCTCCAGGTTCAGCAAGGCCATCGATCTCGGTTCCGACTACACCTACACCGCCTCGGGCCGACATACGCGCAACGCGCGGAGCCCCAGCGAGTTCGACGATCACGGCGAGATAAAGCGCCTTAGCGGACGGGGGAAAGCGGCTCGGGGCAAGGTCTTGATGCCATTCTGGAAGTATCGTTGGTGCGTTCGGTTGTTACCTGTGCATACCAATGCTTCCGTTCGGGTCGGAACCACAGGAACCGCGGCCCCCGGCACGTGACGGCGGTGGTGGCGGTCAGGGTCTAGAATGAAGGTCAAGTGTTGGAGAGAAAGGGCATCACATGACCCAGGCTACGGCGGGCGCGAGCGAGAAGACGGCTGTTGGAAGCTACTTCGTTTCCAATTACCCTCCCTACTCGTTTTGGACCCCTGGGCAAGTGGGGCAGGCGGTCGCGGCGCTGGACCGTCCGCCGATGGACAAGGTGCCGCTCGGTCTGTACTTTCATATCCCGTTCTGCCGGAAGCGCTGCCGGTTCTGCTACTTCAAGGTATACACTGACAAAGACTCGGCCGAGATCAACCGCTATATCGACGGGTTGATCGACGAGCTGACGCTCTACGCTCGCAAGGCCGCCGCCGCCGGCCGGAAGCCCAAGTTCGTCTACTTCGGCGGCGGCACACCGTCGTACATCTCGACGCAGCAGCTTCGGCGTCTCGTCGATGGGATCCGGCCTTTGTTTCCCTGGGACGAGGCGGAAGAGATCACATTCGAGTGCGAGCCGGGGACGGTTTCGAAATCCAAGCTCGATATCCTGCGAGAGATCGGCGTCACGCGCCTGAGCCTGGGCGTCGAGAACTTCGCCGACGCGATTCTCGAGCTGAACGGACGCGCCCACAACGCGGCGGACATCGACAAGGTTTACCAACTGGCCCGCGAGGTGGGCTTCCCGCAGATCAACATCGACTTGATCGCGGGCATGGTTGGCGAGACGGACGAAAACTGGCGAGCGTGCGTGAGCAAGACGATTGCGCTGGACCCGGACAGTGTGACCGTCTACCAGATGGAGTTACCGCCGAACACCGTCATCTCAAAGGAAATGCGGGCGCACGGGCAAGAGTTGGCCCCGGTGGCCGATTGGCCGGTGAAACGGGCTTGGGCGAAGTACGCGTTCTCGGAATTCGAGAAGGCCGGGTACACGTTGACGAGCGGCTATACGGCCGTCAAGGACTCGAAGACCGCCACGTTCTTGTACCGCGACTTGTTGTGGGCCGGCGCGGACTTGTTGGCGCTCGGTGTGGCGTCGTTTTCCCACCTCCAGGGTGTTCATTTCCAGAACCAGAGCCGGATCGAGGAGTACGAGGCCGCGCTCGAAAAGGGCGAGCTGCCGATTTATCGCGCACTGAAGACGACCGCTGAAGAGCGGATGATCCGTGAGTTCATCCTACAGATGAAAAAGGGGCGAGTGAACACACGGTACTTCGAGGACAAGTATGGCGTGGCGTTGCAGGAGCGCTTTGCGTGCCAGTTCGAGGAGTTGGCGGGCGACGGGTTCCTGACGACGGACGCCGACAACGTGCGGTTGACGCGCGATGGGCTGCTGCGCGTGGATGAGCTGTTGCACCGGTTTTTCCTGCCTGAACATCGAGTCGCCAACGCCGCGTAGGCGATCGAGAGAGCTGTGAATACCCACTACGACGCGATCGTCATTGGGGCTGGTCCGGCGGGCTCGGCGGCGGCGGCGGTGCTGGCGATGAAAGGCCGGCGGACGCTGGTGCTGGAGCGCGAAAAGTTTCCGCGCTATCACGTCGGCGAGTCGCTGATTCCGTATGCGTACTTTTCGCTCCAGCGCATCGGGGTGATCGAGCGATTAAAGAAGTCGCACTTCCCGAGCAAGTACAGCGTACAGTTCGTGAGTCGGAGCGGGCAACAATCGCAGCCGTTCTATTTCTCTGACCACATGAAGCACGAAGCGTCTTGCACCTGGCAGGTCTTGCGGAGTGAGTTCGACCAGATGCTGATGGAAAACGCGCGAGAGAAGGGGGCGGAGGTACGGGAAGAAACCACTGTCAGCAACACGATTCAAGACGGCGGGGTGACGGTGGGCGTGGAGGCAGTAACGAAGGACGGCCGCAAGCTGGAGTTCCGCGCGCCGATGACGATTGATGCAACGGGCCGCGATTCGCTGTCGATGCTGCGCAACGGCTGGCGGGTCCGCGATGCGAAGCTGAACAAGATTGCGATTTGGACCTACTATACGGGCGCGGTACGGGACCCGGGCTTGGACGCAGGCGCAACGACGATAGCGTCGGTGCCGGAGCGGGGTTGGTTCTGGTATATCCCGCTGCCGCGAGACTCGGTGAGCGTGGGGATCGTGGCGGAAAAGGATTATCTGTATCGGGGCACGCGCGATCTGGAAGGAATATTTCTTCGCGAGCTTGGCGAGAATGCCTGGGTTCGAGAGCACCTGGCGCCCGGTGAACGCACCGAGCCGTTTCGGGTGACGGGAGAGTTCTCGTATCGCTCGCGGTATTGCGCGGCGGATGGCTTGGTTCTGGCCGGAGACGCGTTTGGGTTCTTGGACCCGGTGTTTTCTTCGGGGCTTTTCTTTGCGCTGCGTAGCGGCGAGCTAGCAGGGCAGGCGGTGGACGAGGCGCTGACGGCGGGAGATGTTTCAGCGTCGCGGTTCACGGTGTACAGCGAGGAAATGCGCAGCGGGATCGAGGCAATGCGGCGGCTCGTGTATGCGTTCTACGATCAGGATTTCAGTTTTGGGAAGCTGCTGAAAGGACACCCGGAGCTAGGGCCGGACTTGACGGATTGTTTGATTGGCAATCTCTCGCGCGATTTTGAGCCGTTGTTTACAGCGGTGGCGGAGTTTGCTGACGTTCCCGAGGCGTTGCCGCATGGGGGGCCCCTAGTTGAGACCGGCAGGGAGCCTGTAGTGACCTCCGAAGTGAGCGTTTCATAAGAGATGAGCTCTCTTAACCGTGAGGCGCTTGCGTCGGTCCAACGGGAGAAACTTCGAACACTTCTCGAGGCGACACTCGCAAGCAACCGGTTTTACTCGGCGAAGCTGGCCGCGGCCCGGGTGAGTGGAGAGTTGGATGGGCTCGAGGATTTCGTGGCGCGCGTCCCGTTCACGTTGAAGCAGGAGTTGGTTGACGATCAGCATCAGAATCCCCCGTATGGGTCGAACCTGACGTATCCTCTGACGGACTACTGCCGTTTTCATCAGACGAGTGGGAGCGCCTCGACGCCGATTCGCTGGCTTGATACGCCGGAGAGTTGGTCGTGGATGCTGGACTGTTGGGACCGCATCTTCGAGGCGGCGGGCGTGGACGACGAAGACCGGTTGTTCTTTCCGTTTTCTTTTGGACCGTTCCTTGGATTTTGGACGGCGTTCGAAGCAGCGACGCGGGCCGGGCGGCTCGCGATCCCGAGTGGTGGCGTCCGGACGGTCGGGCGGCTGCGGATGATTCTCGAGAATGAGGCGACAGTGGTGTGCGCGACACCGACGTATGCGATTCGGATGGGCGAGACGGCGGTCGAGGAGAACATCGACCTGTCAGCCGGAAAGGTGTGGGCGATCATCGTTGCGGGTGAGCCGGGCGGGAGCGTGCCGGCGACCCGCGAGCTGATCGAGAAGCTGTGGCCCGGCGCACGGGTCTACGATCACCACGGCATGACGGAGGTGGGTCCGGTGACGTACGCGTGTCCGCGGCGCCCGGGCGTGCTGCATGTGATGGAACAGGCGTACTTCCCTGAAGTCATTGACGCGGAGACCTTGAAGGCGGTGGGTCCGGCGGGGACCGGGGAGTTGGTGCTGACGAATCTGGGGCGCACCGGGTCGCCGGTGATTCGTTATCGGACGCGGGATATTGTGCGGCGGGTTGAAGCGACCCCTTGTGAATGCGGCAGCGAGGAACTGGCACTCGAGGGCGGAATTCTAAGTCGCGTCGACGATATGGTATGTGTGCGAGGGACGAATCTTTATCCTAGCGCGGTGGAAGAGGTTTTGCGCTCGGATGGGGGCGTCGGCGAGTTCCGGGTGGAGATCAAGGTGGAACGGGGAATGGCCGAGGTAAGTCTTTTGATCGAGCCTTCGGCCGGGGAAGACGACGCGGAAAGGCTCACGAAGCGGGTGGCGGATGGGCTTTACAAGGCTTTCGGACTGCGGTTTTCGGTGAGTTGCGTCGAGCGAGGGGAACTGCCGCGGTTTGAGGCCAAGGCGATGCGTTGGGTACGGGTTTGATCAGCGCTCCCCCACGGAAGGGTGATCGCGTTCGTACCAACAACACCACGGAGGGCGCCTAGATTCTCCGCTGTCCGCTCTTCTTTACCCATGTCGCTTCGAAGTCCTATGCGCCCCCGCCGGCACGTCTCGCCGCAGCGTTTCGTGGCCCGTCGCGCCAGGTTCGTGCATAATGGATCGACATGTCCTCCGGCTCCTCGCGCGTCGCTCGACTGTTGCTCCACGCCGCCATCGCCGCATCCCTCTCCACACTCCCAACCCTCGCCCAGCAACACCAAAGCAACCCCTTCACCTCCTTTGAAGACATCGCCGAAGGCCGCCGCCTCTATCGCCTCGACTGCGTGAACTGTCACGGAACGGAGGGCGCGTCGGGACGCGGCGCTCGTCTGGCGTCGAAATTTCGGCGCTACGGAAGCTCCGACCGCGAGATGTTCCGTACCATCTCGAACGGCGTCCCCGGCACCGAAATGCCCGGCCTATGGCGCGACGAGGAAGCCGTGTGGAAGATCCTCGCCTTCGTGCGAACCCTCGAGGCGCAAGCCGCCGACACCTGCGTGGCCGACACAGGCGACCCCGATCGAGGCCGCGAGGTCTTCTTCCAAAAGGGCTCCTGCCAGGGGTGCCACGCCGTCGGCATGGGCGGCGGACGGCTGGGTCCGGACCTCACCGCCGTCGGCGCCCGGCTTAGCGTCGAGCATCTGCGCGAGTCGCTCGTCGAGCCCGACAAGCAGATCCCCTACTCTCACCGCACCGTCAGGGCCACCGGCCGCGACGGCCGTACGTACGAAGGCGTGCTGCTCAACGAAGACGGCTACACGCTCCACCTGATCGACCGGCAAGAGACCATCCACTCGCTCTCGAAGGCCGACCTGCAAAAGGTAGAGCATCCCCACCAGTCACTCATGCCCGCCTACGGCGACCTATTGGGCCAAGAAGAGACCGACGACCTGCTGGCCTATCTCTGCGGCCTAACAGGCGTCACGAGGCCGGCCGGCGAGAAAGGCAACGAAGCCCAATGAAGATGCTACTGCTGTCGCTCGCTCTCGTCGCAACAGCCTGGTCCCAGGTCACCCCCGCCGATCTCGTCAACGCCGCCAAGACGCCCGGCAACTGGCTCACCTACTCGGGCGATTACGCGGGCCAACGCCACAGCGCCTTGGATGAAATCACCCCCGCCAACGTCGGCAAGCTGCAAGTCAAGTGGGTCTTCCAACAACCGATCCGTGAAAAGTTCGAGACCACGCCGCTGGTCGTCGACGGCGTCATGTACCTCACCGTCCCGCCCAACGACGCCTACGCGTTGGACGCAGAAACGGGCGTCGTGTTGTGGGAATACAAGCGGGGCTTGCCGCCCAAGATCATCGTCTGCTGCGGCCAAGTCAATCGCGGACTCGCCGTCGCGGGCGACCGCTTGTTCATGGCGACGCTCGACGCCAAGGTGATCGCGCTCGACCGCAAAACCGGCCGGCTGCTGTGGGAGTCGGAGATGATCGACTACCGGCTCGGCTATGCCGCGACCCACGCCCCGCTGGTCATCAAAGACAAGGTGCTGGTCGGAGTCGCGGGCGGCGAGTACGGCATTCGCGGCTTCATCGACGCCTATAGCGTGGAAGACGGCAAGCGCTTGTGGCGCTTCTACACGGTGCCGGGGCCCGGCGAGTTCGGCCGCGACACCTGGGCGGGCGACTCCTGGAAAACCGGCGGTGCCTCCATCTGGATCACCGGCTCCTACGACCCCGAGCTGAACCTCACCTATTGGGGCACCGGCAATCCGGGCCCCGATTGGAACGGGGACGTGCGCAAGGGCGACAACCTGTTTTCCGACGACGTCGTCGCGCTCGATCCCGACACCGGCGAGCGCAAGTGGCACTTCCAATTCACGCCGCACGACGTGCACGACTGGGACGCCACCCAGGTCATGGTGCTGGTCGACCGCGAGTTCGAAGGCCGGCCGCGAAACCTGTTGCTCACGGCGAACCGCAACGGCTTCTACTACGTGCTCGATCGCGCCAACGGCGAGTTCCTTCACGCCGGCCCGTTCGTGAAGCAGACCTGGGCCGACCGCATCGATGAGAACGGGCGTCCAATCCGCGCGCCCGGCAAGCTACCCACCGAAGAAGGCAACCTGGTCTACCCGGCGGTCGCTGGCGGCACCAACTGGATGTCGCCGAGCTACAGCCCCGTCACCGGCCTCTACTACGTAACGGTGCGCGAGGGCAGCAGCATCTACTTCCACGGGGAAGCCGAATACAAACCGGGGACGCGCTTCTGGGGAGGCCACTTCCGCAACCAGGACAAGACCGATGACTGGACCGGCGCCGTGCGCGCCCTCGACCCGCTCACGGGCAAGCTCGCCTGGGAGCACAAGATGTTTCGTCCGGCCTGGGCGGGACTTGTTTCAACGGCGGGCGGGCTCGTTTTCGCCGGGAGCGAGGAGGGCTACTTCAAGGCCCTCGACGCCAAGACGGGCAAGGAACTTCGCTACATCAATCTCGGCGGGAGAATTGCCGCCAGCCCGATGACCTACCTCAGCAAGGGCCGCCAACACGTGGCCATCGCCTCGGGCGGCGGCTTGTTCGTATTGGCGCTTCCGACCGAATCGACGCGAAGCGCAACCGAGCCGTGACCGTGAGGGAGCGGTCCGGCACGAACCCTGACGCTACCCCGACGTCCTCTAGAGCGGTTTCACAGATGACGTAAACCGCATCCGAAGATGCTTTCGCTATAAGCTGGCGCGTCGATGCTAGGCAGCCCCAAGAGTTGTCTATTCTATTCCTGAAAATGCTCTAGACTACTCGGCGGTGTCTTTTTGTTGTGGCTGTCGGGATGTTGTACACCTCCAGCGAGCCATTCCCTCGCAGTTACCATTCGTGGTCAAGAGACGTCCCAGTGGTGCTGGGCGGCCAGCGGCGAGATGGTAATGGAGTTTCTGGGAACGGCCGTCGACCAGTGCGACGAAGCGAACAAGCGGTTCGGACGAACGGACTGCTGCAACTCGCCGACGCCCGGAGCCTGCGTGATAGGGGGTTGGCCCGAATTCGATAAATACGGATTCACCTTCCTAACGACCAACGACGCGCCCCTAAGTTGGGACCAGATCAAAGAAGAGGTCTACTGCAAGCGAAAGCCGTTCTGTGTGACCTGGCACTGGAACGGAGGCGGAGGCCACATGATGGTCTGTCCGGCCTATTGCGAGGTCGGCGGAATTCGTTTCGTAACCATAGACGACCCGCTTCCCGTCGCAACGGGGAGTCAACGCACCATCACCTACTCACGCTACGTCAGCGGCCCGGGGTATACGCACTGGGACGACTACTACAATGTGTCGAAGTAGGCCGATCGGAAACGATTCCACCAGGTAATTTCCAGGAGTAACGATATGCTGAGAAACCTTTTGATCCTAAACGTGGTAAGCTTGCTCGGGCTCGGGTGCGGCTCGACCTCGACAGGTCAAGAAAACGTGGACGAACCCATCGATGTTCTCTCAGCTTCGGATTCCGCCGGAGCGGCGGCGGCCGGAATGAGGATGCTTGCGCAACTCGTTGAGAGCGGCAAGATCGCTACCCTCGGATTGGAGACGGTTGACCAAGTAAATTCCTCGGCTCTGGGAGTTTCGTTCGCGGTTCATTCTGTGCGACTGGACAGACTGCAAGGCTACCAGGAGAGTTCAGCTCCGCACGATCTCTTCGAGGCGAGCGTCCGATCGCTCTATCCTGTCGTGTTGAGTGAGGAGGTGAGATCATCCGTCGGCGTAGTCAAGCTCAAGGAGAAGTGGGAAGCATCCGAATTCGGCAATGTCGGGTACATCCAGTCTGTCTCCAAACTCCGACGCGAAAATGCCGCCGAGGCCGAGGTCCCCCTCAAGTCCTATTTCATCGTCGACATACCCGCGTTGAACTTGGCGTTCGTGGCACGGCGAACCGAGGACGACTCGATCCTGATCCCGATCGTCGATTACCCGCCTCTTGGCCTAAAGGCTGGCGCACAGTCTAGTGCTCGCCAGCTGTTCCCCCGGCTGGCGGAATTCGCGAAAGAGCTCGAGGACTTGCCGCGTTAGTCGCGGCTGGTTCTGCCGTTATCCATTTCGGGACGGTCCTGGAAGTCCCCCGACTTACTCCCCTTCGGGGTGTCTTGTCTCGCATTTGTTGGTGGCCAAGGTCCACGGCTCTGACCCAGAATCTCTTGATACCGACTCCATCCGATCGGTAATGTTGTCCAAACATACACCTCCTCTAGTACCGGCCCTGATCCGTTCTCCCCTTGTGCGGGTCCTGTTGATCTTCTGCTTCGAATCCAGGACTATGCGCTCTTGGTCGGTTCTCTGAGCCTCTTTGTGGTCCTTGCGCTCATCATGCACCTCACCCGGCACGTGGACTGGTGCTCCGCGCGACAGGATCTCACCCCGGAACAAGAACAGTGACCACAGTTGGTCGGGTACGCTCTCACGGCTTCACCAACGACCCATCCATCCCGCGCACGGTCGTCCAGTCGGAGACGTGGTGGTCGTCCTTGAGCGGATACTTCGCCGCCATTTCGACATTGAGATCGATGCCGAGGCCGGGCTTGTCGCTGCCGTAGAGATACCCGCCGCGGATTCGCGCCGCGCCTGGCATCATCTCGAAAACCTCCTCGGGGTAGTCGTTCTCTTCTTGAATGCCGAAGCTCGGAATCGTCAGGTCGACGTGGTAGGCGATCAACTGGTTGATGGGGTCGTTCTCGCCGCCCTCCTGGAAAGCGGTGCGCACGCCGAACTGCTCGCAGAGCGCCGCGATCTTCTTCGCCTGCGTGATGCCGCCGATCATGCCGACGCGTCCACGGAAGAAGTCGATCACTCGGCCCGCGATCAGCGGACGCCACTCGTGCGGATGCACGAACAGCTCGCCCATCGCCATCGGCGTCGATGTCAGCGCGCGGATCTGCTTGAAGTAGTCGATCTGCTCGGGCGGCAGGATATCCTCCACAAAGAACATCCGTATCGGCTCGAAGCGTTTGGCCAGTTCGAGCGCCATCGCCGGCGAGAGGTGCTCGTGAACGTCGTGTAGCAGCTTGACGTCCCACCCCAGTTTGTCGCGAAGATGCTCGAACAGCTTCGGGATGGTATCGACGTACGTTTCCTCGTCGAACGCCTTGCCGCTGTAACCGGTTTCCGGACGGCTGCCTTCACCCGGCGGGATGAAGCCGCCGCCGCCGTACCCGCCCATCTGCACGCGCACGTGCCGGAAGCCTTTCTCCATCCAACTTTGCGCGCTCTCGGCGCAGGCGTCCATGGTGGGTCCGCCAGCGTGGGCATAGAGTGGCACGGCGTCGCGCACCTTGCCGCCGAGGAGTTGGTAGACAGGCATGTTGGCACGCTTGCCCTTGATGTCCCACAAGGCGGAGTCGAGCGCCGCTTGCATCACGTTGGTGACGGGGCCGTTGCGCCAGTACGAACGCACGTGGTTCCACTGCCAAAGGTCCTCGATACGATCGGGGTCTTTGCCAATCCAGAACGGCGCCATATGTTTCTCGAGCCCCGCCTTAGCGGCCCATGCCTGGTAGGCGTAATTCGCCGAGCCCAGCCCGTACAGCCCGGGCTCGCTCGTGTGGACCTTGATGAACACCCAGCGATGGCCCCGCGGACTCGTACCGATCACGTCCACCTTCTCGATTTTCAGCGGAGGCAATCCGCGCGTCGCCTGGGCGTACAGGTCCGACGCCCAGAAGGGCGTGAGCGCAAGGCCTTTCAGTAGATCTCTGCGTTGCAACATGGCAGTAGTTTCTCCGACCGCGATTGTAGCGGTCTTCTGTCGGTTGAATCTACAGACGTCGTCGTTGAGCAACACGATAGCGGCCGAGTTATCAACGGTGTCGGGGCCAGGGATCGTGCCGGTCTGTACCGACCGGCCTTTCGGCGTGGCGCACGCCCGTGGCGAGCCGAGCCGTGCTCGGCTCTTGTGCCGCACCCACCGAACCAGCTCCCGCTATAACTCCCCGCTCCCTCGTAGCCGCTGAATGCTTTCCGCCGCGCGAATCGCCAGGGCCACAATCGTCAGCGTGGGGTTCTTCTCCGGGAAGGTCGTGAAGCTGCTGCCGTCGACCACGAACAGGTTCTTCACCTCGTGCGCCTGGTTGAACTTGTTCAGCACCGAGGTTTTCGGGTCCTTGCCCATTCGCACGCAGCCGACTTCGTGCGAGGCGAAGCCGCTCGGTCCGCCTTGGCGCTCCATGCGGAGCGCAACGCCGACCGTGTCGTAGATCCTGTGGCACGCCTCGATCATCGCTTCGTGCATCGCGATGTCGTTCGGCTGCCACCGGAAGTGCACACGCGGTGCCGGCAGGCCGTAGTGATCGCGCCGCGCCGGGTCGAGCGTCACGCGGTTGTCCGGATGGCCGACGACCTTCCCAAATGCAGTCATCGAGCTCTGGGCCGGTTGCAGATCGCGAACGCGCTGCTTGAAAGCGCGCCCGAAGCCCGGCACGTAGGGCGCGTGATGCGGCCTCATGTACGCGCGCACATTGAGCTGAATGCCGAAGCCACCAGCGAAGTCGGTGCGCCCGAGGGGCGGGAAGCGGGGGATGTAGGCATGGTCGATCGCGCCGTCCTGATTGCCGGCCTTCGTGCCCACCAACTCCTTTAGATAGCCAAAGACTCCGGCGGTCATGTGCCCGTGGAGGTACCGCCCGACGACATCGTTGTTGTTGGCCAGCCCGTTGGGGAAGCGCGGCGAACGCGAGTTCAGCAGCAGCCGTGCTGACTCGATGTTGCCGCCGCACACGGCGAACACCTCGGCGCGGACCTCGTCCTCCTGCCTCGATTCACGATCGAAGATCACTGCCGAGCGCACCCGGCCTTCTTGATCGGTGCGCAGCTCGCGCGCCATCCAACCGGAGCGCACGGTGAGGCGGCCCGTCCGCCGCGCGCGCGGCAAAACGTGCTCGGCCGTGTTGAAGATCGCCGACACGCCGCACCCCGCCATGCAGTGGCCGCAGTAGTGGCACGGCGCGC
>JAKZVK010000229.1:0-4506 GCA_047516085.1 Bryobacterales bacterium | reverse complement strand
TCCAAGTCGTCGTCCCGATGCAAGACGACATCATCAACAGCCCCGAGTTCAACCCCGACGCACTTTCGGAGTTCCCCAAGGGGCCGAAGGTCATCGTTAAACTGCACACGGATTCCGGCGTGGTCGGCGTCGGCGAGACCTCGCGCAACGTGAAAAAGGAAGACGCGCAGCGTAACGCGTCCGCCCTGACGGGTAAGAACCTGCTCGACCTCAACCTGCCGCGGCTCGATCTGCCGGATCGGTCGACCCAATCCGCCTTTGAGATGGCTTGCTACGACGCCGTGGGCAAGGCTATCGGCTGGCCTGTGTATCAGTTGCTCGGCGGGCTGGCCCAAGACAAGGTCTTGGTGCCCTATTGGTGCGGGCGCAAGAACGCGGCTGACGCGCGACGGGTCGCTCAGCGGACGCTTGATAGTGGTTTCAAGGCGCTCAAGATGAAGGGCCGCCCCGACGACCCGATTGTCGAGGCGGTTCGAGCCGTCGCCGACGTGGCGCCCGACGTCAAGATCACGGTCGATTTCAATCGCCACTACGAGAAGGCCGACGAATGCCTCGCGATCTGCCAGGCGTTGGACGAGATCGGCACCATGCGGACGATCGAAGATCCCGTGGACGACTTGGCCGAGTTGGCGAAACTCGCGGAGGCACTCAAGACCCCGATCACGATGACCACCACCGATCCGGCCAAGATGGTCGAGGCGGCGAAGGCAGCGGCCTGCGATTACATCAATACGGGCCCGCGGCCTGCGATGCGGGACTTTGTCATCAACTCTGAGGTGGCGGGCGCGACGGGGATGCCGGTGTGGCACGGCTCCGGGCACGAACTCGGAATCAAGGACGCGGCTTTCCTTCACTCCTGTGCCGCGGCGGCCAATTGCACGCTGCCGAGCGACATTCTCTCGCATCAGCGCGTCGATGATCTGATTGTCGAGCCGATCGAGATCAAGGACAGCTACGCGATCGTGCCGCACACCCCGGGCCTCGGCGTCGAGTTGGATGAAGACGCGGTCGGGCGCTACTCGGTGTAGTTGAGAGCGTGTAGGCAAGGCCCACGTTGCGGCCCGGCTCGGGGAGTGTGTTTTTTCCACCCGCGGCGGCCCCGGTTCTGTTTGAATAGGGGTGTACCGGTCGGGAGGTAAAGGTAGGCATCCTCATGATCTCTGCAAGGCTTCTTACACAGATTGAAAGCGGTGCGGATCGCCTGACCAAAGATCTCATCAAGGTTCTCCAAAGCGACTCACGCTGCGAGGCGTACCGGACTCTCGATCGCGAGCGGCTGCTCGAGCTGAAAGACGACTTGTTCAAACACATGCGGCGCTGGCTCAGCGAACGTTCGCGGTCGGCGGTGGAGTCGCGCTACATCAAGCTCGGCCGGGAACGCTACCTCGAGAGTATTCCCCTGAGCCAGGTCGTCTTCGCACTGAATCTGACGAAGGCGGCGCTTCTCGACTTCATGAGGTGCGCCATGACCGGCAAGGGCGAGGAACTGGCTCTGGAGTACGAGCTGGCTCTTTCGATCTCGGAGTTCTTCGACCAGGCGCTGTACTCGGTCGCCGTCGGCTACGAGGATGCGGTGCGTGCCCAGCTCATCCCGCACGCCAGGGCCGCCGAGATGGTTGCCCCCAAACCGGACCACCAGCGGGCGAAACGTGCCGCGGCAGAATCGGGCGAAGAGACGGAGCTGTTCGTGAGCCGGTCCGGCCAGGTCGGGGAAGCGTCGGGCTGAACCCGAACCTGCTGAGTCTGACCCCACTGGGCGGTCTCGATCAGGGCCGCCATCGAGCCGAGCGAACGCGCCGATCGCCAGTCCGCCCCGTAGGCGTGGATTTGATCGCGCTTGCGCCCGGCCTCTTCGAGTGGACAGGTGAGCAGCCGGGTGTGGCCGCGTGAGTCTACTTCCACAGCGTGCTCATAGGCCTTCGACTCACTGAAATCGAAGATCTTGGTGAGCATCTCGATGACGTAGTCGTAGCTGTGGTCATCGTCATCGAGAAGGATGACCTGATAGAGCGGCGGAACCTCATCGCGGACCTCGTCGCCCTCGCGAATCTCGTCTCCCACCTCGGGAACAGCGACGGCAGTAGTGCCCATGATGGTCTCTTCCCGCACCAGGCGGGAAACTTGAAGTTATGCTATCAGACCGCCCCGTCGTTCCTTAGACCAACCATACGGATTCTGCAATGCTAGCCTGGCACCCAGGAAAACTCCGGGCGCATCTCTCCGTGCGGCACACGCACGGCCAGCGCTTCGACGCGGTCCCCTAGGCCGAACTGCTTCTTCGTGCGAGGGTTGATGAGGGCGCGAAGGTTCTCGCGATATTCGAAACGTCCCGGCAGCGACTCGAGCGGGATGAAGCCCTCGATGAACAGTTCCGTCAGCTCGATGAACAGCCCTGCTTTGGTGACTTGGATGACGATGGCATGGAACTCGTCGCCGAGGTGGGCCTCCATGAACCGCGCCTTCTTCCAATTGATGAGCGCGCGCTCGGCGTCGGCGGCGCGACGTTCGGTCAGCGAGGTCTCGCGCCCGATCGCCTCTAGATCCCGTTCGTCGTAGGTGCCGGCCGAGCCCTTCTCGCGATAAGGGCTTTGCGGCCCGCGGTCGAGCCAATCGCTGAGGATGCGGTGCACGACCAGGTCGGGATAGCGCCGAATTGGCGACGTGAAGTGAGTGTAGGCCGGCGCGGCGAGCGCGAAGTGGCCGCTGTTGATCTCGCTGTAGCGGGCCTGCTTGAGGGAGCGTAGCATCAGGTAGCTCAAGATGCGCTCCTCGGGCTTGCCGGCCAGCCGCTTGACCAGCTTCTGATAGTGACGCGGGGTTACGTCGATCTTGCTTTCAGCGACCTGGGCTCTCTGCCGGTGCTTCGAGCCATCGCGCCGGCGTTGGGTCCAGGCGTGCTGCCGTAGCGGGACATTGACCCCGAGCGTGTGACCGAAGGTGGCGGCCACTTGCTCGAATTCGAGAATCCGTCCGGGATCGGGCGTCTCGTGAATGCGGTAGAGCGACGCCGGGCAATCCTCCTCGAGCCGCGCGGCGACGGCCTCGTTCGCCGCCAGCATGAACTCCTCGATAATGCGATGCGCGATGTTGCGCTCGGAAGGGACGATGCCGGTCATCTCGCCGAACTCATCGAACACGATCTCCGGCGCGGGCAGGTCGAAGTCGATGGAGCCGCGCCGCTGCCGGCGGTGGTTGAGGACCATCGCCAGGTCCTTCATCCACCCGAAGCGTTCGACCAGCGGCTCGTAGCGTGCGCGGAGTTCAGCGTCTCCTTGCAATACGCGATTCACGTTGGTGTAGGTCATACGCTCGACGCTGCGGAGGACGCCGCGGCAGAATTCAGCGCGAACGGTCTTGCCGCTGTGATCGATCTCGAGTAGCGCCGAGAGTACGAGCCGATCAACCTGCGGATTGAGCGAGCAGATGCCAGTCGACAGCTCGGCCGGCAACATCGGCACGGCGCGGTCGGGGAAGTAGACGCTTGTCCCGCGGCGATTTGCTTCCTGGTCGAGCGCCGTCCCCGGTTGGACGTAATGGCTGACGTCGGCAACGTGGACATGCAAGTCGAAGTGCCCGTTGTCACGCAGATCGACCCATACCGCGTCGTCAAAGTCCCGTGCCGTCTCGCCGTCGATCGTGACAATGTCGTAGTCGCGGAAGTCGCGGCGGCGCGCGATCTCGCGCCCGTCGATGGACTGAGGAACCGCCTCGACCTCGCGATGGACCGCGTCCGGGAAGCGGTGCGGCAGATGGAACTTGCGGATGATGATCTCGACGTCGATGCCGAAGTCGCCGGGAAGGCCGAGGACCTCGATCACGCGCCCCTGCGCCTCTTCGAGCGGCGAGGGAAAACGGGTGACCTCGACGTTGACGATCATCCCGTCGAGTTCCTACACGGTTTTGACGTCGGGCGGAGTCAGGTTGCCGAGACGCTCCTTGCGAGCCTCGGGAGGTGGCAGCTCGCTTCCTTTCAGAATCGCGATGTGGTCCCGCACGCGCTCGTCGTGCGGCATGACGTACGAGCCGCGTTTGGAGTAGCGAAAGGCGCCGACAACCTCAACGTGCGTGCGTCGCAGAACACGTTCGACCCGGCCCTCCGCGCGCCCGCCGCCGCGGATCCCGCCCACCAAGCGCACCAGCACGCGGTCGTCGTTCATCGCCCCGCCCGTGGCGTTGGGGCGAATGTAGATGTCGCCCTCGACCCCTTCGAGCGGAGTATCGGCGACCACGAAACCAAAGCCGTCGCGGTGCTGCAGAAAACGTCCGGCGATGAGGTCGGAATCCTTGCCCGGCAGGGCGTAGTGGCCTTTCTTGTATTCGATGAGCCGGCCCTCGGTGGTGAGTTGGTCGAGGGCCTGTTGCAAGGCTTGGCGCTTGGGGCCGCGCGCGCCGAGCTGTTTGGTCAGGTGTTTGAAATCGGCCCGGCCGCGCGGCTGGTGCTCGAAGTGCTCCAGCAACTCGCGGGGGGCCATGGGTTCACTATATCGAGGGCCCACGCCGGTGTGA